>CACZPC010000144.1 GCA_902782985.1 Oscillospiraceae bacterium | reverse complement strand
TTGAGGTTCTCAAAGAGAAACCGGAATGTTGCGGACGGGTGTCACACAGATATAATATTTCAAGCGCTAATGTCAAACAAAATTAACAGTTACCTTATTGAGATATTGTCATAAAAGTATTAATATTCTTGTATCTACAAGACTATCTCGGAGGAAAAGATGAACGATCAGCTCAAGGACATCGTGTACAGTGACCTGTTCAGATATACAGGCAACGCACGAAGAACTGACAAGATATATATCACATATCTTCAGGAACTGATGTCCAGCCCCGAGTTTCACTATATCAGCACCATGCGCCGTACCAGATTCTACAGTGACATGATGAACCGCTATGACGGATTCAATAAGTTCATGTACACATGTAAGTTCAAGTTCTTTAACTTCTGGCTCGACAGGCTGTCAAGGAAGTATCACTTCCAGATCCCCTACGATACCAATATCGGAAAGGGATTCTACCTTGCTCACTTCGGAAGAGTAATAATCCACCCTAAGGCGGTAATAGGTTATAACGTCAATGTATCGACAGGTGTCGTTATCGGTACACAGTTCAGAGGTAAGAGGAAGGGTGCACCCACCATCGGTAATTTCGTGTGGATCGGTGCCAATGCCGTGATAGTCGGTAATATCAATATCGGCAACAATGTTCTTATCGCTCCCGGAGCATATGTCAATTTCGACGTTCCGGACGGATCGATAGTAATAGGTAATCCCGGTCTTATCAGAAGGGCACCGGGTGCGACGCTCAGCTATATCAACAACACGATCCAGTTCGACGAGTACAATGTTCGTTCGGGCGGTAGCGGATCATGAGGATAGGCAATACATTTTTTCAGGAAAACCGAGATGAATTTATAAACCGCCTGCCCGAGGGAACAGCGGTTTTTATTTTCGCGGGAGATACCCGCCCCATGAGTCAGGATGATGACTATCGTTTTCTTCCTGACCGTAATTTCTACTATCTTACGGGGCTGGATTTTCCGGGAGGTAAGCTCATACTGACGAAGAAGGGTGAGGAGAGCTCCGTTAAGCTCTTTGCTCCGGTCAAGGATGACTTCAAGGAGAGGTGGCACGGGAAGATCAGTTCTTTCGAGGAGCTGTCCGAGATCTCCGGGCTTTCTGTCGATGATATACTTCCCGAGGGGGATTTCGAAGATAATAAGTATGAGATATTAAAGGGCGGCTATGTCCTGGCGTATGACGGGACTTCCGTAGCTGACTCCACCAAGGCTTTCGCGTCTGAAAAAGATGTTACGCTCGATATAGGAGAGATCCTGACACGCATGAGGATGGTCAAGCGCGAGGCAGAGATCGAATCCATAAGGGAGGCGGCAAAGATCACCGAGGCAGCCCTGGAGGAGATGAAGTCATATATCCGTATCGGCGGGACCGAGGTCGATATCTTTGCTCCGCTCGAGTTCGGTATGGTAAGAAGAAATTCTCTGATCCCTGCTTTTGCCACTATTACGGCCATAGACGGTAATGCATTCTATCTTCATCACAGCATCCCCGAGGGGGAGGAGGGACCGAAGATCGGGCTCGGAAGTCAGATCCAGATCGATGTCGGAGGAAGATATAACGGTTATTGTGCCGATATCTCCAGAGTGTACTTTGTCGGCGGCAGGAGCGGTGATGACGATAAGAGATTTGTCCTTCTGGAGCTCATAAGGAAGCTTCGCAGAGAGGCATTCGGGTTTATTAAGCCCGGAGTTACCTTCACGACCTTAAATGAGCATATGTGGCAGATCACGGGGCAGTGGCTTACAAAGAACGGGCTTGCTCCAGAAGATCCTTCCGTTGAAGATATCAGGAAATATTACTGGCACAATACGTCTCATCACCTGGGACTTGATGTGCATGATATATCGCTCAGGGAGTTGCCTTTCGAGAAGGGCAATTGCCTTGCCGTGGAGCCCGGAGTCTATATCCCCGAATGGAATGTCGGCTTCAGGATCGAGGATGACGTGCTGGTTACCGAGGACGGCTGTGAGCTGTTGAGCAGCGGCATTGACAGTGATGACAGCATTGTGGTGGTCCCCTCATGATGAACACGGCGGCCGGAATAACGGGAGTTCAGGCGGTACGGATCGCGGCGGATCTTGCTGCGGTGATCGGAAAGACGCTTAAGATAAAGACAGGGAGCATCATCGCCACGCTCGTTGTAATACTCGTGGTAGCGCTCCTCGCGCTGGGTGCTTTCGCATATCTTCAGTGGTGTAAGAGGCTATTCGTGAGGATCTTCGGACGTACCAAGCCGATGCCCAAGGTAGACCGATCTCCCAAGGAGATAGATCAGAGTACGATCTACGGCAGGGGCAGGAACTGGTTCTATACCAATCGAAATGAATATATAAATGTCAGGATAGATTCCTTTGATAAGACAAAGCTCAGCGGATACTTCAGGCCGGCGGCTGACAGGAGTGCTCGATTTGCCGTGATCCTTCTTCACGGATGGAATGAGCATCCTTCGGAGATGGCTGCATATGCCCGTCTTATGATGCGTCAGATGGAGTGTCATGTGCTTATCGCACACCAGAGAGCGCACGGCATGAGCGGCGGCAAATATTGTACATTCGGTATATACGAGAGTGTCGATCTCCTGAGATGGATGGAATTCATCAAGCAGCAGGTGGGACATGACTGCAAGATCTTCGTGGTCGGCAGGAGCACCGGCGCGGTTACTGCATTGCTGTCGGCGCAGCAGCCCGAGTTCCCCTCGAATGTGGCGGGCATCATTGCCGACTGCCCCTTCGATACTCTTGAGCATGTGCTCCTTAACCAGAGCAGGAAGAGATATAATTTCGAATTCAAGCTGCCTCTTAAGACGGTTGATACGATCCTTAATAAGAAATTCGGCTTTGGCATGGATAAATGCGATGCCGCCATACATGCAGGCAGGATAAGAGTACCGGTACTGGTATTCCAGGCAGGAGACGATACTGTCGCTCCGCCCGAGGGCGCCAGAAGGATATACGATAATATCAAGACTCCCAAGAGACTTGTAGCCGTCGATCATGCAGCGCACGTTATGTGTTACGACAAAGCTCCCGCCGTATACGAGAGGGAAGTGCGAAAGTTTGTCGAGCAGTGCGTGGTAAGACTTGTAAGCCGAGGACAAATGTAGTATAGTTGCAACCGATTCACGGGGGAGCCGATGATTTCGGCTGAGAGGACGCAGTGAGATCGTGAGCGTCGACCCTTAGAACCTGTTCGGATAATGCCGTCGAAGGGAGGAATTATAATGTCCAACACATCATCCAACAAGGAGAAGATCCTTACTATCACATCTGCAGGTGTATGCCTTGCATTGAGCTTTGTATTGTCCAGGCTCAAGCTTTTCGAAATGCCCATGGGCGGCTCGGTAACGCCTGCTTCCGTACTTCCGATCGTAGTATTCTGTATGGCTTTCGGTCCGGTATGGGGCTTTGCCGTTGCACTTGTATTTGCGTGTCTGCAGCTTATCGGAGGTTATCTCTTGACGCCTTTTCAGGTGTTGCTCGATTATATTCTCGGTTATCTCTGCCTTGGCTTTACGGGATTTGCAGCACCTAAGATCGAGAAGAGAACATCTATCGGCAACCCTCTTAAGCGATTCTGCTCCGCAGGTATCGTAAAGGCGGCGGGATTTACGGTCTTCGCATATGTGGCACGCTGGTTCTGCTCAGTACTTTCCGGTGTCATCTTCTATGCGGAATATGCACCCGAGGGA
Source organism: Oscillospiraceae bacterium (assembly GCA_902782985.1). Lineage (GTDB taxonomy): Bacteria > Bacillota > Clostridia > Saccharofermentanales > Saccharofermentanaceae > Saccharofermentans. Next base: position 53 of record CACZPC010000144.1, on the reverse strand, counting down.
ATGAATCCGTGGGTATATTCCATGGCTTATAACGGATCTTTCCTTGCCGTAGA
>CACZPC010000143.1 GCA_902782985.1 Oscillospiraceae bacterium | reverse complement strand
CTCATGCCATACCAGATGGTATTGTATTCGGACGGCAGTGTCAGCGACAGACCGGTCGATAGCGTGAAAGTCGTAGTGTCACCTTCAGCAAGAACTGCAGATGAGAATGATACTACGACCATCAGCATAGCAAGTAACATGCTTAGGATTTTACGTGGTCTCATAGGATACCTCCCAGTACATTTATCTACTCTAAACCTAACAATCATCGCTCGTTTTTACAATCGACCGTTGGTAGAATGCAGTGTTTTCAAGCTTTTTGAGCAATTTTGACGGCGGAGTTCCCGGGCCTTGACATAACATATGGTTTCCTTACTGTTCACGGTTTGTTGACAAGTTATATGCGGTATTTATCATTATCTTTTGATATAATATCGATATCGAATACCTCGTAGTTGCGACCGCACTATGCAGACCACTCGGAGGATATATGGACAAACAGGATGTCATTTTTAAGAAGATATCCGAAGCGCTGCTCATGGATTATTCCAGTGTGTATTATGTTAACGCGGTCACAAATGAGTATTACGGATATTCCGTGAATCCCGAATTCCAGTCTCTGAGCCTCGAGCAGACCGGTGATGATTTCTTCGAGAATCTCATCCGCGACTGCAAAAAGGTCATATACCAAGAAGATCAGCATATTTTCACGGAGGATCTTCAGAAGGAGAATCTGCGAAATGCCATGAAGAAGGGCAGTATGCAGAGCATCGAATATCGTCTGATGATCAACGGCGAGCCTGTGTGGCACGCTCTGAGGATGATCCGAGGTATCGACGATAACAATGATTATTTTATCCTCGGCGTCATCAATATCGAAGAGGAATATCATCGAAGAGAGCAGGAGAGGGAGACGGCGCGTCAGAAGGAGATCTATGATCTGATCACGGCAAGTCTGGCGGGGCAGTATGATCTTCTTTATTATGTGGATGTTGAGAATAATTCATATTCCGAGATCTCTTCTAAGGAAGAGTATAAGAAACTGAATGTGCCTGTGACCGGAAGTGACTTCTTTGCCGAGTCCAGGAGGAGCGTCCGTAAGTTCGTACATCCCGAGGATCAGCCTAAGATCGTCAAGTATCACCATAAGGACGTGATGCTCAATAATTTAAAGCACAGAAATTCATATTCCGTGACTTACCGCCTGATCGTAGACGGCAAGGTAAGGAACATCAGGAATACCGAGATCCTGGCAGGTGATAAGAAGCATATCGTTGTATGTGTAGAGAATATAGATGAGGAAGTAAAAGCACGCGATGAGCTCAGGGAGACCAAGCTTAAGAGTGAAACATATACTCAGATCGCCGAGAGCCTGGCTGCTCACTATGACATGATCTATTATGTCGATGCAAGATCTTCCTACTATATTGAGTTTTCGACTCATAAGCTATACGGCGAGCTGGAGATCCAGGAGGAGGGCGAGGACTTTTTCGATACGGCGCAGAAGAACATCGACAGGCTTATCTGCTCAGAAGACAGAGAACGCATAAGGCTGTTTCTTGATCGTGACAGACTCCTGACGGGTCTTGAGAATAATAAGGCTCTTACGGAAGATTATCGAATGGAGGTCGTCGCCGGTGATGTGCATTATACGCGCATGACCGTAAGGTGGTCCACCGACAGATCTCACTTCATCTTCTGCATCGAGAACCGTGACGAGGATGTCAAGCGTGAGGAAGAGCTTCTTAAGGCGATTGCGACCGCCAATGATATCGCGCGCCGTGACAATCTTACCGGAGCTCGAAATATCACTGCATACCGCGAGTACGAGCGGGAGCTTCAGGCTGAGATCGATAAAGGCCTGAGGATGCCTTTCGGAATCGTCATATGCGATATAAATGATCTTAAGACCGTTAACGAGACTCAGGGCCATAAGGCGGGAGATATATATATAAAGCTTTCCTACAGAGCTGTCTGCAGGACATTCGCGCACAGCCCGGTCTTCAGGATCGGCGGCGATGAGTTTGCAGTCATCCTTCAGGGCGAGGACTATGATGATCGCGAAAGGCTAATGGAGTCTTTCAGGAGACAGGCCGAAGAAAGCGTCAGGATAGGACAGGGACCGACTGTTTCATCCGGTTTTTCCGAGTATCGTAAGGGCGATGATAAGACCATGGAAGAAGTCCTTGATCGTGCGGACGAATGCATGTATCAGGATAAGGCGCATCTCAAGGAATTGATGAGCATGCGCGAGAGCCACTCCCAGAAAGCTGTCACCGACGTCAGGGAGATCACTGATGACAGAAGGAAGATGCTCGATTCTCTCTTCAGGTCATATGAGGTGGTAACAGACAGCGCTTATGTCTATGTCTGTGACATGAAATATGATTATTCCAGATGGTCCAAGTCGGCAGTGGATCTGTACGGTCTCCCTGCGGAGTATATGTACGGTGCCGGTGATATCTGGGAAGACTATATCCACCCCGAAGACCGCGAAGCTTATAGAAAGGGTATTGATGAGATATTCTCAGGTGAGACTTACGGTCACGACATGCAGTATCGTGCCAAGAAAGCCGACGGCGAATACGATGTCTGTACCTGCAGGGGAGTTGTCATAAGGAATCTTTTCGGAGAGCCGGATTTCTTCGTCGGCGCCATCAGGAGCCATGGTGCGCAGGGACATATCGATTCTCTGACAGGTCTTCGCAATCAGTACGGTTTCTTCGAGGATCTCGAGATATGCATCAAGCGGCGTGCGACGAAATATATCTTCGTCGTCGGCATAAGCAAGTTCTCTGAGATCAATGAGGTCTACGGCTATCACTTCGGTAACCGTGTCCTGCAGCTTTATGCCAGGAAGATCGTCGAGGTCGCGGGCAACGTCGGCTCTGCGTACAGGCTCGACGGTACGAAATTTGCCATAATCGCCAATGAGATCTTGGAGGAGGATGCGGAGAACGGCTATAAACGCTTCCGCAATTATTTCCGCGAGTCTTTCACCGTGGATGACAAGAGGATCCTGCTTGAGGTCAACTGCGGCGCACTTAAGCTCGACCGCTTCGAGCTCGATTCGCAGACGGTATACGCCTGCCTGAACTTCGCCTATGTAGAATCCAAGTCCCGTCACCACGGCGATCTTGTGATGTTCCATAATGATCTTAATGAGAATAATAAGCAGAGGATCGAAAAGCTTCATGCCATCCGCGCCTCCATTACTCACGGCTACAGGGGATTCTTCCTCCTTTATCAGCCGGTCGTCGATGCCAAGACCGAGAAGCTCATCGGAGCCGAGGCGCTGCTGCGTTGGAAGAATGACAAATACGGCACCGTGCCGCCTAATCAGTTTATACCGCTTCTCGAATCCGATCCGCTGTTCCCCGAGCTTGGCGCGTGGATCATCAGGGAGTCGCTTTATGTGGCTAAGAGGATCCTGGAGAAGAACCCGGAATTCGTGATCAATATCAATCTGTCTTATACGCAGCTCGAAAAACCGGACTTCGTCGATATGGTCTTCAAGATCCTGGACGATGTCGGTTATCCTCCGCAGAATATCTGCTTTGAGGTCACCGAAAGGTGCAGGCTTCTGGATATCGACCTCCTTAAGAATGTCATCGCAAGCCTCAAGTCGCGGGGCATCCTCGTCGCGCTCGATGACTTCGGTACCGGCTTCTCGTCTATCGGTATCGTCAAGGAGCTGCCTTTCGACATAATAAAGATCGACAGAGGCTTCATCATGAGGATCGAGGAGGACCAGGTCGAGCGCGAGCTCATCAAGTACTTCGCGGGCTTCGCGTCACTGTTCGGCGCCAAGGTATGCGTCGAAGGTATTGAGACCGAGGGTATGCGCGATATCCTCCAGAAGTATCATGTCGAGAGTTTCCAGGGATATTATTACGCTAAGCCTCTTGATGCCGACGAGATCGTGAAGTGGGAGAATTAAGCACGCGGTCGCGCGGCGGGTGCCTTTCGAGGCGTGGTATGCTGCGGCTTGACCGCGGCGGGTGCCTTTCGAGGCGCTGACCGGAGCCGATCCGTCAGTGAAAGTGTCACAGATTTTCTCGTAGTTTTGAAAATCCACATATTTGAGAACAGATTTCAATGATCGTTTTCTCGCATCTGATTATTTACAAGTAATGAGAAAAATATTGACCGTTTTTCTTCTCGTAGCTTCCCATATTTTACGAACCGAGAAAAATATAGGCCGTTTTTTTCTCATTTCTGCCGATATCAAAAAGCAAGAGAAAAAATATACGCATATTTTTTCTCATAAATACAAAATCAATAGGGAATGAGAAAAACAACGCAGAGCGGCATCAAAAAAGGCCGCGGCTCACGCACTGACAAATAAAACTCTGCAGAGGCTTTTGGGTAGCGGTTATCCGCGCTACATTCAAAGTACACCGGCGTGTACATGATTTGCTCGAAATGCGTACCTGAGGGTGTGCTTCCCCGGGACAGTAAGCGATGCTCTGCTAATTCGTGTCTCTGCAGATCACTTTCACATCCTGCCGTGATCAGGCATGAAATTTTGTGCTTTTTATTTATAATATGGGATTGAATTATAGGCTCGTTCGGGGTTATAGTTTCCTATGGATTATTTTAGAAGAGAAATTTCGATCGATCGAGAGAGATAAGGGGCAGGAAATAATGAGAAATTCAGGAAATGCCGGGAGTAACGGATCCGGCTTTTCGGAAAACGGAGCGTGGTCATCGGGACCGTACACTGATACATACGGCAACGATATGAGGCAGCAGTATTCGCAGCCCGGCAACATGGCTGAAGGATACGGTGCGGGTAGTCCCGCGCAGGGTTATCCCGGGTATAACGGTTCCGCCCGATTGACGAGGCGTGCACGATCATATGATCAGGTAGCTGCTTATGATCAGGGACAGTATGGACAGACTCAGTACGGACAGGGACAGTCGTATCAGGCACCTTCGGCTGCTCAGGATTATTATGCCGGGCAGTCAGCGACGCAGTATGCATCTCAGTACGGAACCCAGGTAAATACGAACTATTCACAGAATACGACATATACACAGCCGCAGACCGGATATCAGCAGTCGGCATATCAACCGTCGGGATATGATCAGGCGGCGGGATATCAGTCGCAGACTTCCTACGGCTACGGCGCGGATCAATCTGACATGATGCAGCCGCAGACGGGTTATGCGGGACAGAATGCCCCCTATGCCGCATATTCATCTCAGATGCAGAACGGCTATATGTCTGCTTCAATGTCGCAGAATAACGATACTGCCGGATCGGCAGCAGCAAATTCACTGTATGGTAATAAGCCGTCTTCGGCTCAGAGATCCAAATACTCGCTGTTCGACGAAAAGCCCGCCGCTAAGGCTGCGCCTTCGAAGGCATCTTCGCCGGCAACCGCACCTGCATATGAGAGCT
>CACZPC010000142.1 GCA_902782985.1 Oscillospiraceae bacterium | reverse complement strand
ATATCATCGGAAGCACAAACGATCCTGATATCCTTATAGCGATAACCTTCGTCCCTTGTAAGACGGATTATCTCATTGGAAATATAGCCTACGGTATCGTCGACACCTTCTATCGATACGGCCTTGATATCGGAAGTCCTGACAACATCATTGGCCTTCACCTGCATTCGGGCAGCATACGTACGCACGGCCGAACGTAGTACGGAAGATGAATTATCATCCGCCTTCTCGGGAAGATCATGAATACAGATATCGGGAATGACCGAAGTAAGTACATCGATAAAAGCTTCCGCATTGGCATATACCGTATCCCTTCCCTCATCGGGCATATCATCAGACGGACACAGCGGATAAAAGGATATATCGGCACCGAGAAGCGACATATATTTGATAAGTTCAGTCTCCTGCGGAGTCAGCATCCTGACATTACCGAATCCGATGACCGGGAAGGATGACGTAAGGAATCTCAACAGATTCCTGTATCGACTCTTAGCCTTGACTTCGGGATCGGATGCTAATCGGCTCAAGAGTCTTACCGCCTGAGATATGGGATCAGCTGAAACGGAAACTCCGTATTCTCTGCCGATGTCATCAAGATATAGCGATAACAGCTTAAGATCGTGGAGTTTATCCGAATATACCGAATCGTCACCCGCATCCTCAGCAATTTCATAAGCCTTGGCTATCGTATCATCATCGATATTATATCGTCTGAAATCTCCTATCAGATCGATGATACTGTCGATATATTCAAATCGCCCTATGAACTTACCGAAAGTACGAAATTCCTTATGGTGATCAACGAGCACCCTGTAGATGGCATTACGCATTACGATCTTATCCGATGAACTTCCTGAGGAGATACCGCACATATCGAGCATCCTCACGGCCAGCCTTATAAAGCTGAGCACATCGCCCTCTGCAAAGGCCGCCGATACGGTATCACCGTCATTGCCGAAAGCCGCAGAAGAAGCAAGTCCCTTGTCACTTACGGCTTCCATAACGATACGTTCTACAGAAGCTTTGGAGGATTCGGGGGTAATAAAAACAACATTGCCATCCCGTATTGACGAGATACGGCTGTCAATTATCTGTCTTGTAATGCAATCAAATGAATGTACTCTGTATAAATTGACCATACATTAAGTATAGCCCAACAGAGTAGTTAATGCAGTCCTATTATTGGGATACCAGACGGTCGAGATTAGTACCGTTCATATCACGCATATTCGCAGATGCAGCTTCGAGAAGTGATTCGATAGCCTCCTGCTCCTTAGTTCTCTTGATCTTAAGAGTAGTAGTCTTGATCATATCCTGCTCAGAGAAAACGTAATTCCTGACGATCTTGTAGGCAGGCATCTTATGATTGACCTCGTGCATTGCGTCATTAAGATAAGTCGAGATCTCTTCATCAGTAGGAACACCCTTGCTTCCTATCTGATTACCTATCTCCTTGCGGTCGATAAGGAGCTTGGCACAGATATCGATAGCCTCACGATCATTCCTGTTTCCCCAGACAAATGCCTCATTAACACCCTTGATCTCGGTGATGAGCGATTCGATCTCCTCGGGGAAAGCTTTCTTACCGTTCGTAAGAACGATCATGGACTTAACTCTTCCGGTAACGTGAATCGAACCGGTCTTGTCGATATAACCCATATCACCGGTATGGAACCATCCGTCCTTATCTATGACTTCAGCCGTAGCCTCATCATTTCGATAATAGCCGAGCATAACGCAGTCAGACTTGGTGATGATCTCACCTATGCCGTTCTTGGAATCGGAATCGAGTGCGATAGCAGCCTCGATATCCACCAGAGGTCTTCCGACACTGCCGTGCACATTGCAAGCCGTATTGGTAACGGAAATAACGGGGCTCGTCTCCGTAAGGCCGTAGCCCATGAAGAAATCTATACCGAAATCGGTAAAGGCGTCGATATATCTCTTATCGATACCGGCACCGCCTATAACGACCATCCTGATATCTCCGCCGAGCTTATCAAGAACATCCTTAAAGATCGCGCGTCTGATATCAAGACCGAAGAACTTAAGGAACTTGGTGACCGGAATCATGATGTCGATCAGCTTCTGCTTACCTGACTCGGCAATACCCGATTCTATCTTCTGATAGATATTCTCGTATAACAGCGGCACTGAGATACATACCTCGGGATGCCACTCCTGAAGGTTCTTGACGATATATCGAAGACCGTCTGCAAGGCAAAGACATACGCCCATGGATAACAGGAACATGTCACAGGTATTCTCGAAAGTATGGTGCAGCGGAAGAATGGAGAAAGCTCTGTCTCCCGGCTGTACAAAGAGAGTCGACGTGATCGAATATACATTTGAAGCTATATTCTTGTGGGACAGTAAAACACCCTTACTCATGGATGTAGTACCTGACGTAAAGAGGATGATCCTTGCAGCTTCCCTGTCGATGGAGATATTCATGAACTTATCATCACCGTTGTCTCTGAGCTTCTTACCCTCTGCGATAAGATCCTCTAACTTTACGAAACGCTCATCGTCCTCAGGCATGGATTCCTTTGAAGTAAGGCCGTCTGCATACATGCAGATATACTTCTCGAGCTTGATATCGATCTTGCCGTCACGCTGCTTCTGGGCTATGGACAGCATCATCGAATGATGCTTGGGATGATAAAAGAGTATCTTACTCTCGGATCTCTCGAGAAGAGCAATGAGCTCCTCCTCGGGGAGCATTCTGTCAAGAGGAACTCCCACACTGTCCGTAGACAGGATGGCGATATAGCTGACAAACCACTCATAGCAGTTCTCTCCGACTACTGCAAGCTTATCACCGCAATACTTACTGTTGGCTATATATGTACCGAGGGACTTGATGTCCTCACCGAATTCATGGTATGTCCTGTGTATCTCGGACTGCTTGGGATTTCTCCTGAAAATAAAGGCATCCAGTGCCTCATTCTTGTCACAGGATGTCAATATGAGATCCCTGATATTATCGTATTTTTCCGCTTTATATACAGCAGTACCCTTAACAGGATGCATCTTAGTCCTCCGAATTTTAACTTCGCTAACGAAGATATTACCATTTACAAATTTTTAAGTCTACCGCTTAATTAATTTGCATTTATTAATAATTTAGTATATTACTTAATAGCAATAGAAGAATATAAATGCAGAATCGGAGATAAATATGAGCAGATCACCATTTGATGAATGTCCTACAAGAAGAGGCGTAAAGGGTAACGTCGCCAAGGTCGGATTCCTTATGCTTTGCGACATTCTCGTCAAGATGAAGTGTGTCGGAAGAGAGAACTTTCCCAAAGAGAATCCTTATGTAGTAGCTGCCAATCATCAGTGTTTTGCAGATGGAGTCCTCATCAGCAAATACCTCCCCAAAGGACATTTCAAGCATATGTGCGCCCTGGTAGGTGCAGATCTGGCTACCGATTACGGAAAGCTCGGAAGGCTTATCGTTCAGGTCGGAAGAGGTATACTTGTCGAGCGTCACGGCAATCCCGTCAGAGGTCTTATCAAAGCCAAGAAGGAAGTCGAGAACGGCAATATCTGCTTTGTATTCCCCGAAGGTACCAGGACTCACGACGGCAAGCTTGCCGAGATGAAGGACGGTGCGTGCTATATAGCCATAAAGTCCAAGACTCCCCTTGTCCCCGTATATATCTCGGGCGCATATCAGGCATGGCCCAGACAGAGCAAGTGGCCCAAGCCCTTTAAGGGATTCTTGAAGAGGAAGAAGATCACTATTTACGTAGGTGAACCTTTACATGGCGAAGACTATGATAATGATGCTCATAAGATGACGGATGCATTATCCGCATGGATGCATGAGCAGGAGCGCCTTCACTTAGATCCCGAAGCCTGATAGTCCGATCTTTCGATCATCACTCAAGCGTAAAATCCATAACAACGGGATCGTGATCAGAATAGATAAATCCCGTATCTACCGTAGTGTAGCTGATTACCGTTATATTATCCGATACGATGAATCCGTCCAGAGTAACGGTATAAGTCGTGGCAGGATCATACGGTGCCTGTGAGGCTCTGCCTGAATTATGAGTAATATCAAGCTCGCCCTCGCATACGTCAAATCCCAAAGAGAATCCGTCAGGCAGATCTTCTCTTGGAAATCTCTGAGCCCATCCGGGTGCATCGGGATCATATTCGTCCCTTAAGTTGTGATTAAAATCTCCGCCGAGGATAACATAATTACCGGCTGCATATTCCCTTGTCATCTCCTCATAGAGCATATTAAGCTGTCCTTCCCTTATGGCCGGATTGCTTCCGTAAGCCGACATATGAAGATTGATGACTACAAGCTCATGACCGTTATCAACGGGGATCCTGGATATGGAATAGCATCTGTCCAGGTCGACGAGCTTGGATAAAGACTCGGATATGGGGAAGCTTCTTCTTAACGCATCGGTGATCTCGAATCTGGAATATGTGAGTATTCCTGATCTGTTAGCACCATGAGGCTGATATAAGGGCCAGAAAAGATATGGTGAATCATAATTCTGTGCGAATACGAAGTTACCGGGATCAAATGTCTCCTCTAATCTTTCTCTTTCATCGAAATGATATGTTCTCGTACCTCCGATATCCACTTCCTGAAGGAACATGATATCGGGCTCAAAAGACATGGCTTCCTGTGAGATAAGATCGATATTCTCATGAAGACCTTCTTCGCTCATTGCCCAGGAATACTTACCGCCGTTCATAAAGAAACTGTATTCCGGTGTGTATGCACCGAAGCCGATATTATATGTCGCTATGGTATATTCTTCCCCTGCGGCACAGATCTCATTTTCAGAAGTAGTGCTCACTACATCGAGTACGATATTATCCTCCAGCCTGTGATATGAGATCATGACATAAGCGAAATAAATACCGAATATTACTACTATCGCTAAGAGAACTGCGAGTATTACCTTTAATATCTTCTTTACGATCTTCATATATCTGCCCCCTATTATTTGGAATCCTTATAGCCGTCTTCAGGGAAAAAACCTATAGTCAATGCCTTTCGATGGACTTCGAACCTGATCCTGTGTCCGAAGAAATCCTCTCCGTCAAAATTTCCCATAAGCTGGAATGAAGGATCGGTCGACGTCACGATACCGCTGGTAGCGCGAAATGTATGAATACCTCTCTTGCCCTTATGAGTTCCGAGCCTGTATGCCAAAAGAAGCGGAACGGCTCTGAAGAGACTGACATCATCGATGGCGCAGACATCCGCCACACCGTCGGTAAGATCGGCATCGGGCGCCGGGCAGAATCCGTCTCCGTAGTATTTCGCATTACAGATGCTTATAAGGGTATATCTGTCCTTGCTGCTCTCATAAACATCTCCGTTCTCAAGTTCGAGCTTGAACTTGAAATTATGGGCACGCTTACCGAATATCGACGCCAAAGCCGATTTGATATAAGCAGTCTTGCGGTTAAACGGAGTATCTTTCTTGCGAACGATCGACTTCGCCTTAAACTGGACCTCGGTATCAAGACCGATAGAAGCCACATTATTCATATATCCGGACCAGTTTTTAAGATGTCCGCCCATCAGATCGTAGCTGTCTATCCTTATAAGATCGATCGGCTTATACTTCACCTTGTCAAGACACATAAGGAAATGCACCGGATCCCACTTTTTCCAGTTGGATGTGAGAGTCTTAACAAAATCATTTCCCGTTCCGAAAGGCAGGCAGATCATCGGCGTCTTTCTGAAAGCAAGGGCATTGGCAACTTCATGAATAGTGCCGTCTCCTCCACATGCCACGATAGTGATCTTATCGCCGTACTGTTCGCTTAATTCTATGGCAAGATCCGCAGAATGGCCCACATAATCCGTATAGCGAAGTTCTATCTTCGCACGAAGATCCGGATCATGCGTATTTACATAATTAACCGCATCATCCAGTTCGGCCAGAGTCTTGGGATTCGCCTTTCGGCTTATGATCAGGATATAGCGCATATAGCTCAGTCCTTGGGTTCGATCGAAAGTGAATATACCAGATCGACAACATCCGATATGGTACTTACATTATCAAGAAGATCATCGGGAAGCCTGATATCGTATGCCTCCTCAAGATCGATAACAAACTCATAAAGCTGAAGCGAATCGAATTTCAGATCCTCTGCTATTGTCATATCGGGCCTTATGTCCGTAGGTGATACATCGAGTTCAGCTATGAGCAACTTCAGGATATCCTCGAAGATCATATCTTTCTTCTTCATAATATCCTCTTCGTTCATGTTACGTTCTCGGGGGTCTGCGGTGTCATCCATCGTCGTTATTTCTCCTTCTCTTTCTGTCAGCCACTTCCTTGGCTGTTTTTCTTATAGATTCCGAGCCGTCATATCTGGCAGCCTGCTGCTGAAGATACAGATCGACCTCTTCAACCATATCAAGGAGCATCCTCTGCTCTTTGTCATCGTAGGGTTCAAGAATGTGTCTGGCGAGGACTTTATGGTACTTACCGTGCATCCTGCAGGCAAGTTTACCCTCTCTGGTAAGGCTGATCCTCACGATCCTCCTATCCTTCTCATCACGATTCCTGACCACATACCCCTTCTTAACAAGCCTGTCGATCGATACCGTAAGAGTACCTGTCGTGATACCCAGAGAAGCGGCAGTCTCCGTCATGGTCCTCGCATCATAGGGGCCTATGGCATCCAGAGTGTGCATTTCGGCTATGGACAGGTTAGAGAAATAACCCTGCTGGATGGATTTCTCCTCCGTAAAGAGTACATTCTCGAAGATCCTGACGAGGCGATCTGCCAATTCAAGTTCTATATCCTGCATGCGCAAATGCTCCTGTTCCCAAACTTTCGAAAAAATATTTTACACCAATCAGAACAAACCTTCAATTCCTTCGATATCCGGATACTCGCCTCCATAGAGCGCAGTCCTTGTTATCACTGCATCAGCGGCCTTATCTTCGGGATACCCCTCATATCTGCAAAGGGCATTAAGGAATACGTCCGGTCTTAAATTGCCTGTCGATCCCGCACAGACCATAATATGGATCTTATCTTCCGTGGAATCCTCGAAAGGCTTGACCATCTGACTCCTGATGTCACTTGTTACGATCTTGCCCTTCTTATTCTTCTTCTCGATCTCGACTGTCTCACGCGCGAAAAGCTTCATAGCCGGTGCTGAGATCCCGGGGGCATCGATCGTATATTCCGCATAGGTCACCACGCTCATAAGGCTCCTCTCCGGCTCATCAATGGCGATACATTCGAGTATCTCAAGATCGTCGGGGAGCTGTGGCGATACCTTGGCTACGAACTCCTCTGCAGATATCGGCACCGACATGGCGGCATCGAGCCAGTCTCCGGTGGTATCGATGCCCACTCCGAGAGGCAGTGCGAATACCAGCATCGGTCTGGGATTATATCCCTGTGTATAAAGGATCGGAAGCTCCGCCCTTCTTATCGCTCTCTCGAATACTTTCATGAGATCGAGGTGACCTATAAAGGATAAAGCTCCCCTGCGGGCAAATCTGGTCCTGCAGACATATTGCGTAAGGTGCTGCTGCCTCGTCATCTCGGCGGCTCTGTCATCTTGTCTCATAGCACACCCCCGTCTTGAAGCAGGCGGCACCGCAGGCAGAGCACTTTTCCCTGCAATTAGGTGTCACTTCTTCGTTATATGCCCTTTCGCGTTCCTTAAGGAAGAAGCTCCTGTCTACTCCAACGCTTATATGGTCCCACGGCAGAGAATCACCGATCTCGTAATTTCTTGCATAAGTCTCCCAGGACAGACCGTGATCCGCGAGTATCTTCATCCATTTATCGTAATCGAAGTTGTCGTCCCAGGCATCAAAGAGCGAACCTGTCCTGTAACCTTCGTAAATGACATCATTAAGCCGTCTGTCACCTCTTGCCAGGACTCCCTCCCAGATACTCGTCTCTACACCATGCCAGATATATCTGACACTTCTGACCTTCTTAAGAAGATCTTTTAAGTATTTCTGCTTTTCGAGGAATTCCTCCATCGTATTCTGCTTCTCCCACTGAAAAGCCGTAAAAGGCTTAGGGATGAACATCGAAGTCGATACCGTTATCTCAGGTCTTCGAAGCTTTACGCCCATCTCACGTCCGACGTCGTAATAAAGGTCCTCGATCTTCTTTGCAAGATCAGCTATACCCTTGACATCATCCATTGTCTCGGTAGGAAGTCCCAACATGAAATAGAGTTTGACCGTACTCCAGCCGCCCATAAATGCCAGCCTTAATGCTCCAAGGATATTCTCTTCGTTAATACCTTTATTGATGACGTCTCTAAGCCTTTGAGTTCCGGCTTCGGGTGCGAAAGTAAGACCGGTCTTTCTGGTCTGCGATGCTTTCTCCATAAGGTCCAAAGCGAAATTATCGATACGAAGTGACGGCAGAGACAGACTTGTATGCCTTCCGTCAAAAGCACAAAGCAATCCGTCGGTTAGCTCCTTGAGCTGAGTATAATCACTGGTAGACAGCGACAACATGCCGAGCTCATCATAACCCGTATTATGCTCGATCTCCACACCCTGCTTAAGCAGCACTTCAGCAGATTTTTCCCTTACGGGTCTGGTTATATATCCTGCCTGACAGAATCTGCATCCTCTTATACATCCTCTGAAGATCTCAAGGTATGCACGGTCATGGACTATATTATTATTGGGAACTACGGGAGCCGTCGGATAGATGACATTATCGAGGTCCTTTATGATCCTCTTGGTTATCTTAGCCGGGACCGTATCATCGATCGGATGAAGTGCAACAAACTTGCCGTCGGATGAATACTCGGGTTCATATAAAGACGGTACATACATACCGTCGATGGCAGCTACTTCGCGCAGCATCGCCTTACGATCCTTCTTGCCGGAATCCTTATATTTCTTGATTACCTTGGTAAACTCAAGATCCACTTCTTCGCCCTCACCCATGAAGACGGCATCGAAGTAATCACTCATGGGCTCGATATTATAGGCAACGGGGCCTCCGCAGACTACCACTGGATCATCGGCACCGCGTTCGGCTGCTCTGAGAGGGACCTTACCAAGGTCGAGCATCTGAAGGACATTGGCGAAAGCCATCTCATACCCCAAAGTGAACGCCACTACATCAAATTCATAAAGAGGCGATTTGGTCTCAAGTGAATAAAGCGGTATATCATGCTCACGCATCTTCCTGTCCATATCAAACCACGGTGAGAATACTCTCTCGCATGATGTATAATCCTCCGAATTTAAAAGCTTATAGAGGATCTGAAGGGCAAGATTACTCATTCCGATCTCATATACATCCGGAAAGCAGAAAGCCGTGCGCACAGCACTGCACTCGCCCCGTTCGGCAAGCTCACGTACTACATCTTCTTTTATTATCTGATTCTTCTCACCGCCTACATATCGTCCGGGACTTTCCACGGACAACAGGACGGATCTGGGAACTTTAACCTCTGTATGCATATATTCAGTATATCAGAACCAAGGGACTATAGTGGTAAAATCAGCAGTTTTTCTTATATACGAGCATCCCGCATCCGTATGGATCATCCTCGGCCCCGGACTCCTCGCCGGCAAATATATATCCGCACTTTTCAAGCACGCACACCGAGGCTCTGTTGCCCTTAAGGACTCTGCCGTATAGGGTTCTCACTTTAAACTTGTCACGACAGAAATCACTCATGAAATTTACAAGCTCCACTGCATATCCTCTTCTTCTGTATTCGGGAGATATAACAAAGCCGATCTCCACTTCTCCGGGCCTGCCTTCCACTTCATTGATACCGACATCACCAATAAGATCACCGGTGGCTTTAGATTCAACGCCCATTACATAGGGCAAAGTATTCTTATCGGTCATCCCGGCAAAAAATGATATCGCTCCCGAAGCCTCATCAAGATCCGCATAAGACTCGTTGGGGATCCACTTCTTTACTTCATCATCGAGGTGGTATTCATATAGTCTTGCTGCGTCAGAAGGCTCAAATCTTCTTATGATCAGATCGTCTGTTTCAAATATCTTCATGAGACTTATTATATCATCCGGACACTTGATACCATCCTGCGTTTAAGGTATTATTACGCGCGTGAAAAACAGTTCGTTAAAAGGCTCCATAATGCTCCTGGTCACGGCTTTCATCTGGGGAATAGCTTTTATTGCCCAGAGCGTCGGCATGGAAAGCATTGAGACTTTTACATTTACGGGTATACGTACTCTTATGGGGTCTGCCGTCCTCCTCCCTGTTATCCTTATAAAGGACAAAGGCTTTAAGTTCGATCTTAAGACACTGAAAGCCGGGATCATCATGGGATCGTTATTCTTTATTGCCACCAACCTTCAGCAGGCTGCATTTAAATATTCCACGCCCGGCAAGATCGCATTTATTACGGCTACATATATATTCGTCATCCCGATACTTCGTCTCTTTCAGAAGAAAAAGACTTCGCTCATCACCTGGCTTTGTATCCTGGCTTCCGCAGTAGGACTTTATTTTCTTTGTATCGATCCCGACGAGGGAGCCGAACTTAATATCGGAGACCTGCTGACACTCGGATGTGCTGTTGCTTTCGCATTTCACATCATGCTAATTGACAGGTTTACGAAGATCCATGACGGTCTTAAGCTGTCCTGTACTCAGTTCGCTTTTACCGGTGTGATCTCACTTATTATCCTTCCATTCTTCGAGCACCCGACATTAGCTGATATTCATTCCGCGGCGATCCCGCTTCTCTATGCCGGAATACTCAGCTGCGGAGTAGCATATACACTCGAAATATTGGGACAGAAATATACCCCGCCTACACTCGCTTCACTCATAATGTGCTCAGAGTCGGTCTTCGCAGTGATCGCTGCCGCTTTGATCCTTAAACAGATACCTACATTTAGAGAAGGTATCGGATGTATTATCATGTTTGTCGCAATCACCCTTTCGCAGGTCATGCAGGATCACCGAACTAAAGAGTAAAACATAAAAGGAGGTTGCCATGACGGCAACCTCCCGAATAAGACAAACTATCTGTCAGCAGTTATTATGTCTCTTCTTTTCTGAATACACTGAATATAACAAGCCCGGTAGCTACCGTGATCATGAGGATACCTGCAACTGTAGCGATGCTTGTTTGAGTCTCACCTGTAGCTGCTACAGAGCTTGCAGCCTTGATCGTGAATGTAGTAGTGATGGAATCACCGTCATCGAACAATAATGTGAGAGTATGCTCACCGACT
>CACZPC010000141.1 GCA_902782985.1 Oscillospiraceae bacterium | reverse complement strand
TCGAAAGGTTAAGACTTGATCTTGATAACAAGCGAGATGCTCTCGTTATATCAGGCAATAATATGATAAGTGAACAAAGATATATACTTAGGGGTATAATTGAAAGTATGGAGCATTTGGGACCGTTGAATGTCCTCAAAAGAGGTTATGCATATGTCACTTCAGGTGGCACTGCAGTCACTTCTGTCGAAGGCATTCATAAGGGGGAGGATATCGATATCATCTTCTCCGACGGTAAGGCCAAAGCTTCGATAATAGATACTTTCCGCGATGAGGAGACCTAACGGAATGAGTGAAGAGACATTTGTATATGAGGAGGCTATAGCCGAACTCGAGAAGATAGTAGAGAGATTAAGCGGCGGTAATGTATCGCTGGATGATTCGCTTGAGCTTTATACCAGAGGTGTCAAGCTTGCTTCCATGTGTGACAAAAAGCTTAGCGAGGTTGAGAAGAAGATCTCGCTCATAAATAAGGATACTCTTGAAGAAGAGCCTTTCGAAGAGGAGGGTGACTGATGGCAACTGTAAAGGAAATAATGGCTTCATCATCCGAATGGATCGAATCTTCACTTGCTGAGGTTTTCCCTCAGAACTTAAGTGAGGATATCACGGTCAAGGCGTCTCTTTACAGTCTCACTGCAGGCGGTAAGAGGATCAGGCCGTGCCTTATGTTTGTCACGGCATCGATGCTGGACTGCGATCTGGACGAAGTCCTGCCTTTCGCCAAGGCTCTTGAGATGATCCATACTTATTCTCTCATTCATGACGATATGCCGGCAATGGATAATGATGACTTAAGGCGCGGAAAGCCAACCTGTCATAAAGCTTTCGGCGAGGGCATCGCACTTCTTGCCGGAGATAATCTTCTTAACAGAGCATATGAGATCTTATTCGATGCATGCCTTTCGGGCGATATGCGAAAGATAAGAGCATCTGCACAGATCGCAATGAAGGCCGGAATCGGCGGAATGATCGGCGGTCAGAGTATTGATCTTGATTCCGAAGGCAAGGAGATCGATCTTGATACACTTTATGAACTTCAGGAGAAAAAGACGGGGGCTTTATTGTCTGCCGCATGCGTTACACCGTGTTTCCTGGCCGGCGTAACTCCGGAGGTTCAGTCGATCGTACAGGATTTTGCAGATCATCTCGGTCTCGTTTTCCAGATCAAGGATGATATTCTTGATGTCATGGCGGATCCTGAAGTCCTCGGTAAGTCAGTCGGCAAGGACGAGCGTGACGGTAAGGCGACTTTTGTTACTCTTCTCGGTATGAATGAAGCTCAGAATAAGCTTGATGAAGAGACTACAGGTTGTCTTAACAGCCTCCGTAAGCTCGAAAGCTTCGGCTATGATACTTCTGATCTTGAGACTATCGTAAAATTCTTATCTGAGAGGACTTACTGAAGTTGGAATACAGATATCTAAATGACGACCTTACCCCGGACTATTTACATACCTTAACTCCTTCTGATCGTCAGGCTTTATGTAAGGAGCTTCGCGAAAAGATAATCTCTACCGTAAGTAAGAACGGCGGACATCTGGCATCTAATCTCGGTGCTGTAGAGCTTACCGTTGCTTTGATGAGCGTTTTTGATTATACGAAGGATAAGATCGTTTTTGACGTAGGACATCAGTCTTATTCATATAAGCTGATGACCGGCAGATTCAGCCGTTTTGATACATTAAGACAGGAAGGCGGTATCTCCGGATTTCCCAGGAGATCCGAGAGCCCTTATGATTCTTTTGATACCGGACACAGCAGTACATCTGTATCTGCTGCTCTCGGTATGGCCAGAGCACGTGATCTTTCAGGCGGAGATGAATATGTTATTGCCGTTATAGGTGACGGCGCCATGACCGGCGGATTGGCTTATGAGGCCATAAACGATCTCGGCCATTCCGGCACGAAGATGATCGTCATATTAAATGATAATGAGATGAGCATCGACAAGAATGTCGGCGGTATGAGTAAATACCTAAAGAATCTTCGTATCAGCAGCGGATATATCTCTGCCAAGAGGACTACCGAGAATTTCCTTGCCAAGAATCTTCCGATTATAGGTAAGCCGATCGTAAAGATCATCCTCGCGATAAAGAATTTCTTCAGATTTCTTATTAATAAGCAGGTACCTTCCATGTTTGAGGATCTGGGCCTTTTGTATTACGGTCCGATTGACGGTCATGATACGGAAGCGCTTATAAGAGCCTTAGGTGCTGTTAAGGATCTGAGACATCCTGTTTTGCTTCATGTATGTACTAAGAAAGGTAAAGGTTATTCCTTTGCCGAGAATGAGCCATCAAGTTATCACGGAGTCGGCCCCTTTGACCGGGAGGTCGGTGTTTGTAAATCAAATAAGCTGACTTATACCGGAGCATTTTCAGGAGCGATGCTTGATGTTGCAGCCAGGAATAAGAAAGTCGTAGGTATAAGCGCAGCCATGGCTCAGGGTACGGGCATGGACAAGTTTGCAAATAAGTATCCCACAAGATTCTTCGATTGCGGTATTGCAGAAGAACATGCAGTTACCATGGCTGGAGGATTAGCCGTATCCGGGTACATTCCCGTTGTTGCGATTTATTCTTCATTCCTTCAGAGAGCTTATGATGAGATAATCCATGATGTCTGCTTTATGAATAATCATGTTGTATTTGCAGTGGACAGATCAGGATTTGTAGGTAATGACGGTCATACTCATAACGGTCTGTATGATATTACTTATCTTAATTCCGTCCCAAATATGAAGCTTCTTTCTCCGAGGGATTATACCGAACTTCGCATGTGTATGGATCATGCGGTCAATGAGTGCGACGGCCCGTGTGCCATAAGATATCCCAGAGGATCTTCGCCTTATGAAGAACGGGGACCTCTCTATAAGGATAAGGTGGAGCTGTTAAGACCTCATATCCTTAGTGATGAAGGTGACGGATTTGTGATCCTTTCATGCGGTACGATCGGGTATCAGTGCGATAAGGCGATCACTCTTCTTAAGACTCGGGGATTTAACGGCAAGCATATAAGTGTTACTCAGGTCAATCCTTTGCCTGTTGATGAGATCTTAGCTCTTACTAAGGCAAATAAGATCTATACGGTCGAGGAAGGCGTAGTAAGCGGCGGAATGGGTGAGATGTTCTGTAATCTGGTATCTTCGTCGCATCCGCAGATAAATGTAAAGGTATTTGCCGTAGAAGATCCGATGATCAGAGCGGGAAGCGTCGATCAGCAGCTGAAGAAAGCAGGGCTTGATGCCGAAAGCATCACTTCGAGGATCATTGAAGATCTTAAAAGTTAATCTGTATTTTTATTCAGTTTAATGATTAAATAATACATGCGGGAGGTGCTGTATTATGCGTTTCGGAATACATGCCAACAGTAATCGTGACAAGGGATATGAAGTAGCCGAAGAATTAAGCAGGATAATGCTTGATCATGGTGTTACACCTGTATTCCGTGAATATATGCAGAAGACCAACATCGGCAGAGTCGAAGGGTGCGAATTCTCCGATTTCAGCGATTGCGATGTTATCTTTACAATAGGCGGTGACGGGACATTCCTCGGAGTCATATCCGATTACAGAGATCTCGGGATCCCTTTTGTAGGAGTCAATAAGGGCAGTATCGGATTCCTTACTCAGATTTCCGAACAGGGAATGGAAGATGCCGTTGTCAGGATCGTCGAAGGCCGATATAAGATCATAGACAGACTTCAGCTGTCTGCTGAACTGTATGATTCCCAGGGCAATCTTAAGGGCAGTGAGATCTGTCTTAATGATGTTGCCGTTTTAAGGGGAGATAAGCCTCATATCGTAAAGCTCAGCCTCTTTATCGATCACGAGAGAGTCGAGCGTTTCTATGGTGACGGTCTTGTTGTTGCAACTCCTACAGGTTCCACGGCTTATACTCTGGCGGCCGGCGGTCCGCTCCTTATGCCCGGAATGGATAATATCATTATCACACCTTTATGTCCGCATACACTTCAGAGTACGAGCTATGTTATATCTCCCGACAGTGAAGTGGAGATAAGGCTCGGTGATTTTGAGACAGTTCCTATAGTCACACCTGACGGTCATGACTTCGTTACTTTGTCTCCTTATGACATCCTTAAGATCAGAAGACATCCGTCCAAGGTCAAGACGATAGACCTCGGATATCACGGATTCTTCCAGGATGTCAGACGTAAGATCGTTGCAAGGGGTAGCTTCTATGAGAACAGCCAAGAATGACAGACAGGAAATGATAATCAAGCTCATCAAGGAACATGATATTTCCACTCAGGATGAGCTTACTTCACTTATGAAGAAGAACGGGTTTGCCGTTACACAGGCTACCTGTTCCAGAGATATCAAGGAACTGGGGATAATCAAGGTCACTCTTCCTAATCAGGTATCCAAATATGCCGTGCTGGACAGGACCGGAGATGTAGCACCCGGAAGATTATTAAATGTCTTCTCGAATTCGCTGATATCCTGTAAGAGCGCTATGAATATGGTCGTTATCAAGACTCTTCCTGGTATGGCACAGGCAGCTGCATCAGCTCTTGATTCCATGCATCTTCAGTATGTTGTAGGTACAATTGCAGGTGACGATACAGTATTTGTTGCCGCACCCGGAACAGAGGAAGCCAATGCACTCGTTTCTACGATAGATGATATGATGAGTGCAGGTAATATGTCTTCGGAAGAGTGATCGGAACTTAAGATGCTCATAAGACTGGAGATCGAGAATTTCGCCGTTATATCTCATGCCGTTCTTGAACCTGAGAACGGTCTTAATGTCATATCAGGTGAGACCGGTGCAGGTAAATCGCTTCTTATCGATGCCATAGATCTTATACTGGGCGGTAAGGCAAGTAAGAATCTTATACGTACAGGTGAAGATAATGCATATGTTGAAGCCGTCTTCGACATATCTGATTCCGACAGTGATCAACTTCGCGAAATGCTTTCCGACAGCGGCATAGATACTTCTGATGATCAGCTTATAATCAGCAGGAGGATTTCAAGAGACGGAAAGAGCTTAGCCAGAGTGAACGGGAGGACAGTGGTACTTGCCGTTCTTAAGGTCATAAGTTCTTTCCTTGTTAATATCCACGGTCAGCATGATACGCAGAAGATATTTGATGAATCATCTCATGTCGAAATGCTTGACAGCTTTGGCGGTGACGAACTCCGGCCGTATATCGATTCTTATACGGCACTCCTTTCAGAATATAAGGAGATCGTTCTTGATATCAGAAGATTATCAGCTATGCCTTCTTCACTTGAGGGACGTAAGGAATATCTTCAATTTGCCATAAAGGAGATATCGGATGCCGGCTTTTATGAGGGTGAAGAGGAAGAACTTGTTACTAAGAACAGGTCTTTCAAGCTTCTAGAGAAGAATGCATCCATATTAAGTGAAGCTGACGAGCTTATAAATTCGGATGACAGTCGCGGGTATAATGTTATAGATCGTATAAGAGGATGCACGACGGCATTCGAAAAGCTTTTATCTTCTGATGATTCGTATAAGGAGATCACCGATAAACTGAAGTCTCTTCTTGCTGATGCAGAGAGCATTTCGGGCGATATAAGCGATATTGCTTCAGGTTCGTCATATAGCAGGGAAGAAGCTGATCTTATAACATCAAGACTCGGCCTTCTTTATGACCTGAAATCTAAATATTCCTGCAATGGTATCAGTGAACTGAATGCTTTCAGATACAAAGCGGAGGATGAGCTGAATGATCTTAAGGAAAGTGCCGACCTCCTTGTGAATCTCAGGAAAAGAAGGAGCGAGGTCGAATCCGAGCTGTTAAATGCTGCCGAGGCACTTACTGCTCAGCGTCGCATCTATGCAGTCAGATTGTCTGAGAAGATCAGTGATCAGCTCCATGATCTCGAGATGCCCAAAGCCGTATTCGGCGTTGATTTTGTGAGAAGAAGTAAGGAGAGGTTTTTCTCGGCTCACGGAATCGATGATGTTATATTCGTTTTTACCGCTAATCCGGGTGAAGACTCCAAGAGCTTAGCATCTACGGCATCGGGTGGTGAAGCATCCAGGATCATGTTGGCTGTAAAGTGTATACTGTCAGGTGCCGACCCCGTGTCAACATTGATATTTGATGAAATAGATACAGGAGTATCGGGCAGGGCATCGGGAGCCATAGCCAATAAACTTCATATGATCTCCCGAAGCCATCAGGTATTATGCGTTACTCATACTTCACAGATAGCGGCAGCTGCCGATCATAATTTCCTGATAGCCAAGACCTCTGATAAAGATTCTACGAAGGCATCCGTTACGTGTCTTGATCCCGAATCTAAGATAATCGAAGTATCAAGACTTCTGTCAGGTTCCGTATCAGACGAGTCCGTCGACCTCGCTAAGAAGCTCGTGGAAGAATTCTCCTGATCTTTCAGGGAAAAGTCTTCGTATATCCTCGGGAAGATCAGACATAAAATGCATCGTCTCATGTGTTACGGGATGCTCGAAAGTTAATGAATATGCATGAAGTCCCTGACGTCCGATAAGTTCATCCAGTTGTGCGGAATCCGGAAATCCGTCATTGGGATTATCTGTAGAATTAGGACCGTAGAGACCGTCTCCTATCAGAGGGTGTCCCATATGTGTCGAATGTACTCTTATCTGATGACATCTGCCTGTCCCGAGAATGAATTCGACGAGCGAGATATTATTTTTCTTATCTTCATATACAGTCCTGAAATGAGTTATACACTCTTTGCCATTAGGATCATCAGCCGAAGTAACTTCTCTTATCATGACAGATTCAGGCCGTCTTCTGATGGGAAGATCGATCGTACCGTTATTATCTTCATAGATACCGTATACAGAAGCGATATATTTCTTTCTGATCTTGATATTAATCATTGCATTATGAATATATCCGCTCTTTGCAACTATCATAAGACCGCTCGTCTCGCGATCAAGTCGCATAACGGGATGAAGAGTATTATCCGACAATCTGGTAAGAACAGAATCATCCAGATGATTATGGCACGGATGTGTGACTATACCAGCAGGTTTAACGACAACTGCAATATACTCATCCTCATATAGAACAGGTATCATCGGGTCGCTGTTAAGTTTCTCCTGCTCCTCTCCGTAGGATGCGAATATCTTATCTCCGGTCTTGACTGTATCGATCACTCGTCGATGTTCTCCGTTAACTTCCAGCACACCGTAAAGCTTGATCTTTTTTATCATGGTGCGGCTCATCTTGAGCTCGTCACGCATGATATCGCGCAGTTCTTTCCCGCTTAGTTCATCTGTTACCGTAAGGTTAAATTGCATCTGCCGTCCTTTCGGTCTCCTTGACATATCATCATATTATTTTTACAATAATTCATGGCTTATGATAGCCCATTAAATTGAACTTTGACAACTAAATATTTGGAGGTGAGTACCTAATGCAGTGGTTATTTTTAATCATTGGTTTGGTTCTCGGTGGTGCCATAGGTGCTATTTGTGTAAATGTTTACTATAAGCGCGGATTATCAGCGCAGCAGAAGCAGTTGCAGGAAGATGCAGTTAAAGCAGAGGAAAGCAATAACAAGCTTATTGCCGACGCTCAGAAAGATGCCGAGAATCGCAAAAGAGAACTCCTCTTGCAGGCGAAGGAAGAAATCTCAAAGGCTCGTGTTGAATTAGAGCATGATGTCAGAGAGAAGAGACAGGAGCTTGCCAGAGAGAGAAACAAGCTTGAGCAGAAGGAAGACAATGTCGATAAGATGCTCGCTAACGCAGAACAAAAGCGTGCAGAACTCGATAAGAGACTCCAGGATGTAGCTGAGATGCAGGCAAGGACCAAGGATCTTGAATTCAGAAAGTCTAAGGAACTTGAGAGCATATCAGGTCTTTCTATTCAGGAAGCAAGGACACTTGTTCTTGAAGCAGCCGAGAGAGAATACAGTCATGACATGGCTACCATGCTCAAGCAGATGGAAGAGAAAACTAAGCAGGATGCCGACAGGATCGCCAAGGACATTATCGTCACATCGATCCAGAGATATGCATCCGATTATGTTTCAGAAGCAACCGTTTCTGTTGTTAACCTTCCTAATGACGAGATGAAGGGTAGGATCATCGGTCGTGAGGGACGTAATATTCGTGCCATCGAGACGATCACCGGTGTAGATCTTATTATCGATGATACACCGGAAGCAGTTATCCTTTCATCATTCGATCCCATCAGACGTGAGATCGCAAGGCTTACCATCGAGAAGCTTGTTACGGACGGACGAATCCATCCGGCAAGGATCGAGGAGATGGCCAATAAAGCAAGGAAGGAAATTAATCAGACAATTAAGCAGGAAGGTGAAAGAGCCGCTTATGAGACCGGCGTCATGAACCTTCACCCTGAGATCATAAAGCTTTTGGGTAAACTCAAATATCGTACGAGCTTTGGCCAGAATGTTCTCCAGCACTCGATCGAGGTTAGCTGGATAGCAGCTATGATGGCCGGCGAGCTCGGTCTTGACGTCACATTCGCCAAGAGAGCAGGTCTCCTGCACGATATCGGAAAAGCCGTTGACTTCGAGCAGGAAGGTACGCATATCGAGCTCGGTGCAGATATTGCAAGAAAGTACCATGAGTCTGACGATGTCATCAATGCCATTGAAGCACATCATGGTGATGTTGAAGCCAAGACAGCAGTTGCTTGTCTTGTTGCTGCAGCAGATGCTATCTCGGCTGCAAGGCCCGGAGCAAGACGTGAGAATCTCGAGACGTATATTAAGCGAATACAGAAACTCGAGGAGATCGCTACAAGCTTCGACGGCGTCGAGAAGAGTTATGCTATTCAGGCAGGTCGTGAGATCCGAGTTATCGTTTCCCCTGAGAAGGTCGGAGATGATGAGATGGTTCTCAAGGCTCGTCAGATATGTAAGAAGATCGAGGATGAGCTTGATTATCCCGGTCAGATCAAAGTCAACATTATTCGTGAGACACGTGCCACGGACGTTGCTAAATAATTGTGATATTCATCTAAAACAAAAAGACGGACTTCTGCGGTCCGTCTTTTTTGTTTGTCCGGTTTCATGTTAAGATTAGAACTATCAAATATATAAGCAGGTGAACAGCATATGAGAACTCCCGTGATCGAGACCGAAAGACTTATCTTAAGACCTATTACGATCGATGATGCCGAAGCTGCTTTTGAGAGATGGACGAGCGATCCCGAAGTAACAAGATATATGATCTATAACACTCACCGAAGTGTTGAAGATACTAAAGCGTGGCTTAGTACTGTTGATATCGAAAGCGATACCGCCTTTGATTTTGCTGTCTGCATTAAGGATGAAGACAATTATATGTGCGGGAGCTGCGGGATCTACTATAAGCCTGAGATCGACTGCTTTTCCACCGGTTATAATCTTGCAAAGGATCACTGGCGTAAGGGATATGGTACTGAGGTCATGACTGCACTTGTTAAGTTCGGAACAGAAGTTTTGCATCAAAGAGTTCTTCATTCTTCATTTAATAAAGATAATGCCGTATCCGGTCATGTCCTGCAAAAATGCGGCTTTGAGATAACAGGTGAGGGAAAAGGCACTAAGCTTGACGGGCAGACTCCTTTTGAATTTTTCGATATGAGATACCGTGTTCCTTCATCCAAAGAGACATATAAACTTTATAACGGAGTGGAGATCGATCCTGTAGGATTCGGTACATATAAGTGCGATAATGGTTCTGTACGAAATGCACTTGATATGGGTTACAGATACCTTGATACGGCTTCATTTTATTATACTGAAGAGGTTGTCGGTTCTGAATTTAGGGAATCCGGTCTTAAAAGAGGAGAGGTCTTTATTGCAAGTAAGATCTGGCCTACACAGTTCGGGTATGAGCAGACATTTAAAGCATTTGAAGAATCAGTTTCAAAGTTAGGTACAGACTATCTTGATCTTTATCTTGTTCATTGGCCCAAGCTGTCAGCACGGGATAATGAGTGGAAGCGTAAGCTGATAGAGACATGGAAAGCGATGGAGAAGCTGTATAAAGACGGAAAGATCAAAGCTATCGGCGTAAGTAATTTTCTTCCTCATCACATTCGTGTCATTACCGAAAACTGCAATATAAAGCCTATGGTCGATCAGCTTGAGCTCCATATAGGATATATGCAGCAGTATGCTGTTGATTACTGCAGGGCTAACGATATCCATGTTCAGGCCTGGAGTCCGGTCGGAAGAGGAAGACTGAATGAGGATGAGACTGTACTGAAGTTTGCCCGTAAGTATGAAGTAAGTCCGCAGAAGCTTATGCTGAAGTTCCTGATCCAGCAGGGAATATCGGTAATCCCCAAAGCAAATAATCCCGTTAATATGAAGAATAATCTCGATCTTTATGACTTCACCTTAAGTGATGATGATATGTCTTTCCTTATGTCGCTTCCCGAGAGAGGATTCTCCGGAGAATATCCGGATCTTGTTGAATTTGAAGGCAGGATGTAAGAATAGAAAAGAGTCCTTCACGGACTCTTTCTGTTTAATTGCCTTCATTATTGATCTTAGACAGCTGCTCACGGCATTTTGCTGTAGGTATCCTGATCTCGAATACGGCTCCCGTTGTACCGTCATCTTTATTGTAAGCGGTTATGGTTCCTCCGTGTTCGGCGGCAATGGAGTTTGCGAGAGCAAGTCCGATACCGTGTTTGCCGTCGGAGCCTTTCGCGAATCTTTCGAAAAGATGCTTCTGAACCTCTTCGCTGATACCGGGACCGTCATCACTTATCCGGAACGTTACGTGAGAGATATCATATGTACATCTGAATACGACTGTATTCTCGGCATATCTTAAGCAGTTCGAGAAGATGTTTTCGAGCATCCTGAAAATATCACCCTCATTGGCATAGATATAAACATCGTCGATATCAAATTCATTGACCAGTTGTTTGCCTGCGTGAAGGAACCCGCCTCTGACCTTATCAATTACGGATTCGGTAATCTCACGTACTTCTAGCATCTGTTTCTTGACCTGATAATTACCGCTTCGGCTCATATCCATCTTTGATATCGAAAGGAGGTTTTCCACCAGATTTGAAAGTCTTGTAGTCTCGCTGATTATGATGTCTACGGCTTCCTCTTTCTTTTCTTCATCGAAGATGTCATATTTGATTCCCTCGGCATAACCCTGTATGGACATAAGAGGTGTCCTTAATTCGTGAGAAGCATTCTGAAAGAAAGTCTTCTGTTCTATATCGGATTTCTCAAGTCTTGTAGCCATTGAATTCATGATATCTCCGAGGTCTGACAGTTCACGGCTGACAATATGGCCTTTGACAGGAGTGAAATCGCCTTTTCCGACCCTTGCTGCAAATCTTGAAAGCTTACGGGCGGAGATATAGATAGGACTTGCAACGAGGATGCTCATGATAGCTGAGCAGATAACGGCAAATACGATGGATCTTAAAAGTGCTAAATGAAGTGCATTATAGAATGAATAATAGGAACTCGAATCGATATAGATCAGAAGATAATACTGATCGGCATCCGAAGCATAAGGGGTATCAGTGTCCGCTTCGCATGACGGGTCGGTATAATCAAGTCCGACAAATCTGTAATATACTTCGCTGTCTTTATATATTACAGATCTTGTGATGGTATCATTAACAAGTTCATTCTCTGAAAGGATCGTGTTTAAGACATCTACCGATCTTATATACATGGAATTGTAATTTGAGGGACTCGGCCACAGGACTGTCGTATCCTGACTGCTCGAAGTACCCAGCGGAGCGGTGAGAAGTACTATCGATGCATCATTGGATATGTCTGTTGATGCAACTATGGAATTTAATAGATTCTCCCTTAAAGTTGCAGACGAAGCCGCCTGATCGGCAGATAAGGTCTCTCTCCACGCTTCTGCGAAAGCAGTACATGAATTTACAGCATTTGTTATTCGCTTATCACATTCAGATGCGATATATGTCTTGAATATCAGTTGATTTGACAGACCTATCATAAGTACTGTGATAAGTGCTACCAATATCAGAGAAGAATATATATGTAATGCTATGGGGATCCTGAAGGATTTCTTATTTGGTCTCATTGTCGGTTTCTTCATCCCTTACGGATAATCTGAATCCGTATCCCCATACGGTAGTGATCTTCGCATCGGAATCAGTCAGTTTTTTTCTAAGTCTCTTGACCGTATCGTCTGCTACGCGCGTCTCGATCTCAGTCTCATATCCCCAGATCTTATCGAGAAGCTCTGCTCTGGGAATTGCTCTGTCGCGATTGACGATGAGATATGATAATAAAGCATATTCATTGGGCGTGAGCGGAAGATCGCTTCCTTTGAGCGTTGCAGTCTTTGCTTTTCTGTTGATCGTAATATCGGCATAAACGAGATCATCGTCTGAAGATGCAGGGAGATTTGATTCTCCTGCCGTATCGTCCAGCCTTCTGAATACGGACTTAACTTTTGTAACGAGTTTGATGGGGGAGAAGGGCTTGGTGAAATAATCATCACTTCCGAGATTTAGACCCTCGATATAATCAGCATCTGAATCTCTGGCTGTAAGCATGATTATCGGTACGTTACTTATCTTTCGAAGTTCGCTCAGAATGAAGAAACCGTCTCTTCCGGGCATCATAACATCAAGGATTATAAGATCACAGGGATCGGTTATGAATTTCTTGAGCAGATCATCACCTGTGGGAAATGCCGTACAGATATATCCTTCGCGTTCCAGGAATGATTTGAGAAGATTACGGATATTATCGTCATCGTCGGCTATATATATGAATTTTTCCATTTGCAGAAT
>CACZPC010000140.1 GCA_902782985.1 Oscillospiraceae bacterium | reverse complement strand
TGCTTATTATGTTTACGTTAAGCGTTGCTATCGTTATCATCAATATCTTAAAGAGCATAAGTACGGCGACGTTCGGAGCGAAGATATCGGCGGACTTAAGAAGAGATCTCTTTGAGAAATGCCAGAAGCTTCCATTGAGCTTTATCAACGAGAGAAGACCCGGTGAACTCCTTAACAGGATGACCGATGATACGAGATACATATCCGAGTTCTGTGCGGATGTATTCTGCAATCTCTTCGCGATATTCTTTATCTTTATCTGGGATATCATCTTCATGCTGATCCTTGACTGGAAATTAGCACTTCTTACATTTACTGTGGTGCCTTTTGTAACGTTCTTCATGCTCTATTTAAGGAAGACCATTAGCAGGGTATTCAGGGTCCAGAATAAGAAGAATGACGATGTCGCATCCGATCTGCAGGATGTTATCTCCGGTATGCGTATAGTCAAGAGTTACGGTAAGGAGAAGCAGGAATCGGAAAGGTTCAAGGTGCTCTCGGGAGAATTTGCCGATATACAGAAGAGAAACGAGCGCTTCTGGGGGATGTTCGACTTTGTCTTCTCAATCTTCATGGGACTTGGCGTAGTTATAGTAGTTTACTTCGGAGGCAGATCCGTATTGGCATATAAGATGAGTGCCGGCGAGCTTTATCAGTTCATCTCATACACCCTTCTTCTGTTCCAGTATGTAGGCTGGCTCGGAAGACTTCCGAGGGAGCTTTCAAAGCTCAAGAGCAGTCTTGACAGGATATATGACGTTCTCTCGCAGGAAGCTCCCGAAGAGGATCTTTCCAAAGTCAAGGACATATCCATAAAGGGAGAGATAACTTTCGATCATGCTACATTCGGTTATAAGTCATATCAGCCTGTGATCGAAGATATCAATGCGGTGATAAGGCCCGGAGAGATGATCGGTATAGTAGGAGCTTCGGGTGCCGGTAAGTCTACACTTATTAATCTTCTCATGAGATTATATGAGACGGATGACGGAAGTATCCTTGTAGACGGCGTTGACATGAAGAACATAAGCCGCAAGTCTTATCACTCACAGCTCGGTGTAGTACTTCAGGAGACATTCCTCTTCTCGGGCACCATTATCGACAATATCAGGTTCTCTAAGCCTGATGCTGCTACGGAAGAGATAATAAGAGCAGCTAAGCTTGCCAATGCTCATACATTCATAAGTAAGCTCCCTGACGGATATAATACTTATGTCGGCGAGAAGGGACATACGCTCTCAGGCGGTGAGCGCCAGAGAATAGCTATCGCAAGAGCGATCCTGACGGATCCTAAGATCCTGATCCTGGATGAGGCTACTGCGAGCCTTGATACGGAGAGTGAGTTCATGATCCAGAATGCTCTTGACCGGTTGACCCGTGACAAGACCACATTTGCCATAGCTCACAGATTGTCGACTTTGAAGAATGCAGACAGGATCATGGTAATAGACGGCCACAGGATAGCGGAGATAGGAACACACAGTGAGCTCCTTGAGAATAGGGGGATCTATTACGATCTTTATACTGCTCAGATGAGCTGAATTTGAGGAGATGTATATGAATCAGAAAGAGAGAATGCTTGCTAATCTGCCCTACAGATCCTGGCTGGACGGATTGCCTGAGGACAGACTTGAGACTAAGAAAAAGCTGTTCAGATACAATAATCTGCCGCCGGATGAGGCAGATGAGAGAGAAAAGCTCCTTCGTGAGATCCTTGGAAAGACGAAAGACGGATATCTTAATATAGAATCACCGTTTCACTGTGATTACGGATATAACATTGAGATCGGTACGGAATTCTTCGCTAATTATAATTTCATCGTTCTTGACGTCGGTAAAGTCAGGATCGGAGATAATGTAATGATGGGTCCTAATGTTGCTATATATACGGCAGGCCATCCTCTTCATCCCGATTCGCGAAATTCAGGATATGAGTATGGAATCGATATATCTATCGGAAATAATGTCTGGATCGGCGGAAATGTCTGTATAATGCCCGGAGTCAATATAGGAGATAATGTCGTTATAGGTGCCGGAAGTGTTGTGACCAAGGACATCCCCGCGAATATGCTGGCAGCCGGTAATCCCTGTAAAGTTATACGTGAGATCACGGAAGATGACAGGGATTACTATTATCGTGACCGCAGATTCGATGTCGACGATTACAGGTGACATACAACCGATCGAAAAAAATTGCGTCTTTATAGGCAGATGATAAATGAAGAATTTGTCTTATATATCCGTTATGTGTAAGATAGATGCGGAATGTATTAAAGGAGAGAGGTTACTATGAAAACAAATCTGAAGAAGATGATGTCGATCATGCTCATCGTGGTGATGATGTTATTCTGCTTTACCGGATGTATCAGATACCGTACTACGATGGGAGTCAAGAAGAACGGTAAAGTCGATATCAGTATTATCTATGCTCTTTATGAGGAGATCAGCGATGATGCTAAGGATGACCTTGATGACATGGCAGATGACCTTGAAGATGAGGGCTGGGAAGTAGAGGATTACAAGAAGGGCGATTATATCGGTTACGAGTTTACCATTTCAGATATAAAGCTCATGGATCTGGAGAAGACCTTCGATGTGGATGCTCTGGAAGATCTCGGCTTTTCGGATTTCTCGATCAAGAAAAAGGGCACGGATTACGTGATCGAGTGGGATACTAATGCCAAGAAAGAAAGCAAGAATGAGGGTGTAAGCTCTTCGGATCTTTCTTCTTACGGCGGATTTATGGAGGTCGAGATAACACTTCCTTACGGCGCTAAGAAGGATAATGCCACTGATGTTTCCAAGGACGGAAAGACATTTACATGGGATCTTACCGATGAGGACGAGATCGAGCTTACTTTCTCGCTTGTTAATGTAACTGCTATCATTGCCGTAGTGATCATAGCTGTAGTCCTTATCGGCGGCGGAGTAGCTGCATTTATTATCATCAGGGCCGTTAAGAATAAGAAAGCTTTAAAAGCTTCGGTTGAGGACAATACTGTTGCTGCGACGACCGCAACATATACACCGGCTAAGCCTGCAGGTCCTACTTTCTCGTTACCGAATGATAACAAGCCCGAGGAGAAGACTTCAAATGAGCCTGAACGCTCACCGTTTGCTCCTCCTGTAGATAAGGCTGAAGATAAGGTCGAAGAAAAGCCTGAAGCTGATGCAGAGCGTTCTCCTTTCGCACCTCTTAAGGGAAATCCCGATGAGCCTGAACGTTCACGTTTTGCTCCTCCTGCAAGTTATGTTGCTGAGATGAAGAAGGAGAGCGATCCGGTAGAGATCAAGCCGCTGGAAATACCTGTAACGCCTGCTCCTGCCGCACCTGCGAATAATATAGTTGCTTCAAAGCCTATATCCTCCGCTGCCGGAACTGCAGTACCGTTTCCTTTTATGCCCGGCATGCCGATAGCTCCAGTCGCTCCTGTACCCTCAGCTGAAGAAGAGAAGAGCGATAAGGCTGATGATGCTGACAAGACAGAGGATAAGAATGAAGCTGAAAGCTCAGCTCCTTCACCCATGCCCTCTATAGTCCTTCCGAATTTTGCTTCTCTGTCCGATGAGGAAGATGATAAGAAGGACGAAGGAAGTGAGGATACACC
>CACZPC010000139.1 GCA_902782985.1 Oscillospiraceae bacterium | reverse complement strand
GCGATAAGGCTGAGAAGCATAATGCACGCAACGCTTATGGCCATCATAAGCTTATCTCTGGTTATCTTATATTTTGTCGTAAGATCAATAAATCTCAAACATCTTCTCCATAGCATCCGTGCAGAACGCAAATTTCTACATCTATAGTATATCATACTTGCCGGATCCTATATCATCCGGGCGGTCGAGTGAAACTCCGACTACCAATAAATCGGATTTTATGCAAGCGAAAGTGAGCATTTGTCAAAAGATTGTTACATTCTTGAAAAGCATGAAATGTTTTACCCCTCTATAATAATGACACAACAGCAAGGGGGACATATCCGGGATGAGAAATGACGCACAGAACATCAGAGTGCCCAGACGGGATGAAAGATCCCGCAGAAGGATCATATATCTGGTGTGCGTTATCATCATGGTGATCTGTCTGATCCTCGATATATTCTTTGTAACTTCGCTGCTTCCCGCTTAAGGTCTCATATTTGCAAATTAGAGCTTCCTATTTTATACTCTTCTTGTTTTATTTTTATTTAATAATAGGAGCACTATACATGAGAGTATCCAAGTTATTTATGGCAACACAGCGCGAGATCCCTGCAGATGCCGAGATCCCTTCCCACCAGCTCATGCTCAGAGCGGGAATGATCAGAAAGTGTGCATCGGGCATCTATTCATTTATGCCCATAGGACTCCGTTCATATAAGAAAGTTGAGAATATCATCCGCGAGGAGATGGACAGGGCCGGAGCTCAGGAGCTCATAATGCCTGCGCTTCTTACGGCAGAGACATATCAGGCATCCGGAAGATGGGAAAAGTTCGGTCCCGAGATGTTCAGGCTCGAGGACAGAGGAGGCAGGCCGTTCTGCCTCGGTCCCACCCATGAGGAGCCTTTTACCGAAGCTGTAAGGGACACTATCAGATCTTATAAGCAGCTTCCCGTGACCCTTTATCAGATCCAGCATAAATACAGAGACGAGAAGAGACCCAGGTTCGGTGTTATCCGTGCAAGAGAGTTTGTAATGAAGGATGCATATTCTTTCGATACTGACGAGGAAGGTCTTGATAAGTCATATCAGGCTATGTACAAGGCCTACAGAAGGATCTTCGACAGATTAGGTCTTGATTATACGGTCGTAGATGCAGACTCGGGTGCCATGGGTGGTTCCGGTTCTCAGGAATTTATGGTCAAGAGCCCTATCGGCGAGGATGCGATCTGCTATTGTGACGATTGCGGCTATGCGGCAAACGAGGAGAAGGCTCAGTGTAATGTTCCCGAGAAGGACAACTCCGAGGCACTTCCTATCGAGAAGATCCATACACCTGATGTCAAGACGATCGAAGAGCTCATGGCTTTCATGAATGCCGAGCCTTCCGCTTTCGTCAAGACGATCATATACAATATCGACGGTAAGATCGTTGCAGTTATGGTAAGAGGCGACAGAGATATCAACGAGACAAAGCTTACCAATCTCTATGATGCTTCCGAGCTTACTCTGGCTGCATTCGATGATGTAGAGAGAGTAACAGGCGCCAAGGTCGGATTCGCCGGTCCCATCGGACTTAAGGAGAAGATCGAAGTGGTTATGGATAATGAAGTAAGTGCCATGGCCAATTTTATCGTCGGTGCATGTGAGACGGATTATCACTTCAAGAATGTGAATATCGGTCGTGATTTCACTCCGGATAAGATCGCTGATGTTCGAAATGCAGTCGAGGGCGATGCCTGCCCCAAGTGCGGCAAGCCGCTTAAGATGGCAAGAGGAACAGAGGTCGGTCATATCTTCAAGCTCGGTACCAAGTATTCGGATGCACTCGGATGTGTGTATCTTGATAAGGACGGCAAGGAGAATTCCATGATCATGGGATGCTATGGCATCGGTGTCAGCAGGACGCTGGCAGCTATCATCGAGCAGAATCATGATGATGACGGTATCATCTGGCCGGTAGTTGCAGCGCCCTACAGGGTCATCGTTGTTCCTACAAAGGTAAATGACGAAGAGAATATGGGCCTTGCTGAGAGGATCTATGATCAGCTCGTCGAAGAAGGATATGAAGTCCTTATCGATGACCGAAATGAAAGACCCGGCGTTAAGTTCAAGGATGCCGACCTTATCGGTATCCCCTTGAGGATCACGGTCGGAAGGAGAGCTCCCGAGGGCATCGTCGAGATCAAATACAGAAACGGCGGTGTGGCTGAGGAGGTTTCCGTAGAGGAAGCATTGAAGGCAGTCAGGGAACTGGCCTGATGAAATAAGGTTAAGAGGGAGATAGAGGATATGATATTAGGAAAATTGGCAGCAGGATTATTGTCTGCGGTATTCGCATTCAGTACTTTCGGTGTGATAGACAAAGATGTGGTAAATGCGGCTTCTTCGGTATCCGATCTTTATGCCGACTACACATCAGTTGACTTTGTATCAAAAAACGGAGGACAGATCCAGTTCTATGTATCAGGCGGCAATATAGGAGTAAATACCGATTGCGCCAGTAATATAGAGATCCTGATCGTGACGGAGTCCAACAGCATGGTCGGCGATGCGCTGACAGCTGACGGTTCCGCTGAGTTCGACGTATCGGGTATCGTAAATACGGATACGATATACTATGTTGTCTTTTACTATACTGCCGAAGGTATCGACTATAAGCAGTGGGATATCTACATCACCAAGGACGGATCGGGAAATATCCGTTTGGTAAAGTCTCAGTTCTATGAATTCAATGTTGACAGATGTTCCGAGCTTTGGACTGATGCTCAGTCCCTCGAGGAATGCCTCCAGCCTCAAAATGATGTTAACTGTGATGATCCTGCTGTAATTGCCAAGGCTCAGGCTATTACGGCAGGTTGTACGACCGATTGGGAGAAATCCTTTAATATATATCAGTATATAGTTACAGAATTCTCCTATGATTATGTTCAGATCGAAGACAACAGCGTTGTCTATCAGGACGATGCTGCCGCACTTCTCAGAAGAAAGATCGCCGTCTGTGAGGGATTCGGCAATACATTTGTCTCTCTTTGCAGGGCGGCAGGTGTTCCGGCTGCCGTATCTTTCGGTATCGGTACTACAGCCGATGACGCGATCCACGGTAATACCATCGTAGACGACGAAGGTCCCAACCATGCCTGGGCATGTGTATGTCTCGGAGGCACGTGGTATCATGTCGATCCCACATGGGATATGACCAATGCATATGAAGGCAATGCTTATAATGACGGTGAGATCACCTGGGGTGATGAGACATATGATTACTATCTTCTCCCTCTTGAGATCTTCTCCATGACTCACAAGATATGTGATGCCGATACGATCCACGGTATTGAATCCAGCGGTTCCTGTGGTGCATCTGCTACATATACGATATCCAGAGATGCGGTATTGACTGTAAGCGGCTCCGGTGAGATGGTCCTTCCTTATGGTGTCAACGGATTCAGATCTGTCGTATTTGAAGAAGGTTCGACGATCACGGCTATCGGCGAAGAGTGTT
Organism: Oscillospiraceae bacterium; assembly: GCA_902782985.1. Classification (GTDB taxonomy): domain Bacteria; phylum Bacillota; class Clostridia; order Saccharofermentanales; family Saccharofermentanaceae; genus Saccharofermentans. Next base: position 395 of record CACZPC010000139.1, on the reverse strand, counting down.
TTGTAGATTGTGATGCACTTGAGCAGGTTATTCTGCCCGACACGGTAACGCGAATAGAGGACAAGGCATTCGTTACCTGCGAGGACCTGAGATACGTATACCTGCCTGAGGGCCTTCAGCATATCGGTTCCAGTGCTTTTGATTATTGTGATGAGCTCTCCTATATCTATGTGCCTGATTCGGTAACGTCGATAGACGGTTATGCATTCGACGATTGTCCCTGGCTTATAGTCAGCGTTCCGTCACGTTATACGAACCTGACTGACGGATATTATGTCGAGCCTTATGAAGTGATCGTAAGAGAATAACTTAGTATATTAAGAGCTTTTAAAGCTTATCGGGTCGGCGGTTAAGGATTATCCTTGCCGCCGATCCAGCTTTTATGATAATGCTTT
>CACZPC010000138.1 GCA_902782985.1 Oscillospiraceae bacterium | reverse complement strand
GGCTAAGGCTTGGCTTCGTGAGAAGGGTATGGCTAAGGCTGAGAAGAAGTCCAGCAGAGTTGCTGCTGAGGGACAGGTTGCTTCCTTTATTACAGACGATGCTAAGTTCGGTGTACTTGTTGAAGTAAATGTTGAGACAGACTTTGCTGCTGCTACACCTAAGTTCAAGGCTTTCGTTGATGCTATCGGTGCTCAGATCATGGCTACAAAGCCTGCTGATATCGATACACTTAAGGCTTCTGCTATGTACAATGATGCTTCCAAGACAGTTGAAGTCTTCACTAAGGAAGCTATCGCTGATGTAAGCGAGAATATCACAGTAAGAAGATTCGTTTCTTATGATGCTGCTAACGGTGCAGTTGCTTCTTATATCCACGCCGGCGGTAAGGTAGGCGTTATCGCAGAGTTCGCTCTTGCTGATGCTTCCAAGGCTTCTACTGACGCTTTCAAGGCTGTCGCTAAGGATATCGGAATGCAGATCGCTGCTTCCAACCCTAACTGGGTCGTTGAGTCTGAGGTTCCTCAGGCTGAGCTTGATAAGGAGACAGAGATCATCACTAAGAAGGCTCTTGAAGAGGGTAAGCCCGAGAAGATCATCGCTGATCGTATCGTTCCCGGCCAGATCAAGAACTTCTACAAGCTCAATGTTCTCGTTGATCAGGAGTATGTAAAGGATGATTCCCTTACAGTTGCTCAGTATCTTGCTAATGCTTCCAAGGAGCTTGGCACAGAGATCTCCGTAGTACGTTTCACAAGATATGGTCTTGGTGAGGGTATTGAGAAGAAGGAAGATGACTTTGCTGCTGAGGTTATGAAGCAGGCTGGTCTTTGATCCTGAGATAAGATAACCGATATACAAAGCGGGGACCGTCTGAGACGATCCCCGCTTTTATATGCTTTGAAATGTAAAGCAACAGTTGAATACTTATGCGATCGTTAACCGGAATATGTGAACGTGATGATATCGTTTATAGTTCCGGAACCATCAATATGACCTTCGTAGACACGAGTCCTGTCGCCTACGGTAACTCTTACCATATAACTGGTCTGCTCATCATTTCGATCTGTAAAATCCTCGATGTATACGGAATATGTACCTGTATTAGGAGATGCAAAATAAATATTCTCAACAGGCTCCGTCATCATAACATCAAAATTCGCATCGATATCAAGTGTACCGCCGGCATAGTCTCTGCATCCGAAATAGACTTCTCCGCCGTCGGGAGTCTCAACATGAAGATCAACATCGTCAGAATTACGCCACATCAGTGTTACTGTGATCTCACCTGAACCTGCACCGAGATTATTCAGAAGGTCATCTACGTAATCAGCTCTATCAGGATCAGGATTTGAATTACGAGGCTCTTCCGGATCCTGAGGCTCATCATCAGGTTCCTGATCATCATCCTGCTCGTTATTGTTGATGGTTATATCTTTTTTTTCAGGTCTGCTGACATAAGTTAATGTGGAAGTTAACGATAATGCTAACAAGATCACCAATAAATTGGTAACAGCCTGACTGAATGAACGCTTGTCCTCTTCAGTTAAGATCTTTTTCTTTGCTTCAGCCTGAGGTGAGTTTGCTTCAGACCTACTCCTTTTCTTATCCATATCTATCTCCTCTCGTTCTCACAGCGAATATTATAAATATAAATGAGTGTATAAAGCAAATATTTATAGGCATAACTGAGAGAATTGAGAATTATTATCCGTTTTTACGGCTTTTCGTGCGTGCGTAATTACAATTTTCTTCTTTTAATATGATTCGATTACCGCTAAAATATAAAAAGCAAATTCTGGAGGTTTATTAATGAGTGACGTGAAATATAAGAGGATCCTTCTTAAACTGTCAGGCGAAGCTCTCGCAGGTGAGAAGAAGGTTGGAATAGATGATGATGTAGTAAGAGAGATAACCTCCAAAGTCAAGGAAGTAGCTGACCTCGGAGTAGAAGTTGCTATTGTAGTAGGCGGCGGAAACTTCTGGAGAGGAAGATCTTCTGAGAAAATGGACAGAGTAACTGCTGATCATATGGGTATGCTCGCTACCATGATGAATGCACTTGCTTTATCTGATGCACTTGAGCAGCACGGAGCGGTTACAAGAGTATTATCCGCAGTTGAGATCCGTCAGATGGCCGAGCCGTATATCAGGAAGAGGGCGGTAAGACATCTTGAGAAAGGAAGGATCGTTATCTTCGCATGCGGAACAGGTAATCCTTACTTCTCTACTGATACCGGTGCAGCATTAAGAGCAACCGAGATCGGAGCCGACATCTTCATGAAGGCCACTATGGTTGACGGTGTATATGACAAGGATCCGCATATCTATCCTGATGCCGTAAGATACGAGCGAGTAACTCATGATGAAGTACTCAAGTCCAATCTTAAGGTCATGGATGCTACTGCTGCAGCTCTCTGCCGCGATAACCATACGAAGATCCTTGTATTCTCTATGGAAGATCCCGAGAACATAGTCAGGATCGCTAAGGGTGAGAATCTTGGTACGATAGTTGAATAATCATTTTCGATATAGAAAGGGGAATAAATATGATCGAGATCACAAAGCAGGATTATGAAAATGTTGAGAATAAGATGAAGAAGGCAATCTCTAACCTTCAGGAGAACCTTAATGCGATTCGTGCGGGAAGAGCTAATCCCCATGTACTTGACAGGATAACTGTTGATTATTATGGTGCACCTTCTCCTCTTAATGCGGTTGCCAATATCCAGGTTCCCGAGGCCAGAATGATCACTCTTGCACCCTGGGATCCTTCAATGCTTAAGGAGATCGAGAAGGCTATCATGGCTTCAGACCTTGGTATCACACCTTCTAATGACGGTAAGATCATAAGACTTATGTTCCCGATCCTCACAGAGGAGAGACGTAAGGAACTCGTTAAGCAGGTTAAGACATACGGTGAGGAGTGCAAGGTAGCTATTCGTAATATCAGAAGAGATAACATCGATAAGATGCGTGCTGCTAATAAGAAAAAGGAACTTACCGATGATGTACTCGGCGAGTTCGAAGATAAGATCCAGAAGATCACAGATAAGTTCACTAAGGAAGTAGATTCCACATGTGATTCTAAAGAGAAGGAACTGATGGAGATCTGATGGCCATCTTAGGACAAACAAAAAAGACTTATGATACAACGGGACTTAAGGTCCCGGTATCTTTGGGCGTAATTATGGACGGTAACGGCAGATGGGCCAAGAAGAGGCTGCTGCCAAGAAGTGCCGGTCACAGGGCAGGTGCGGAGAATCTTAAGGAACTTTGCACCAACTGCGGTAATTACGGTGTTAAATATCTGACAGTTTATGCATTTTCGACGGAGAATTGGTCGCGCCCCGATGATGAGGTCCATCAGTTGATGGAGCTCTTTGTCGAGTTTTGGGAAAGATATGATCCCGAACTTGAGAAAGAGGGCATCAGAGTAAGATTTACCGGTGATATCGATTCACTTCCCGACAGGATCAAAGAGGTCTGCAGGAGAGGTGAAGAGAGATCGAAGAACCGTACCAGGATGCAGCTTATCGTGGCATTTAATTACGGCGGAAGACGAGAGATCGAATATGCATGCCGTAAGATAGCTGAAGGTGTCAGAGCAGGTAAGATATCTCCCGAAGATATTACCGAGCAGATGATATCGGATAATATGTATATGCCTGATGTTCCCGATCCCGAACTGATCATCCGTCCCAGCGGCGAATTGAGACTCAGTAATTTCCTTTTGTGGGAATCAGCTTATTCGGAGCTTTGGACATCCGAATGTCTCTGGCCTGACTTCGGTTATGAAGAATTGACACAGGCCTTCAGAGATTTTGCAGGGCGTGACAGAAGATTCGGCGGTTTAAGTAAGAAGAAGGAGTCCTGATTTAGATGAGGCAGAGAGTAATTACGGGTATAGCTTTTGTAGCGGGGGTAGCGCTGTTTGTTCTGCCTTCCATTGTTTTCCCAATATTTATGCTTTTATTCTCGATAATAGTCGGTTCTTTCTGCTTTTATGAGATGACTAAGGCACTTCACGCCGGAGGATTAAAGCCTACGATCCCTCTGTTTATTATTGCCGGTATTGCTTCTATCGATATTATTCTTATAGCGTACTGGAGAGGACTCGGGATGATAACCAGTCTTGCATGCTATCTTCTGATAGTTGTAATGCTTGCTTTTGCGGCTGTTGTGATACCGTCAGTAGTACGTCCCGACGGGAATCATCTTATGGACGGACTGGTAACGGCAGCATCGCTTCTGTATATTACATTTCCGCTTTTCTGCTTGTGTGCAGTTGCCATGCTCGCAGAGAACGGCTGGTATTATATGGTACCTGCTCTCTTCGCTGCGTGGCTTTCCGACACATGTGCTTATTTTGCCGGCGTGACACTTGGCAAACATAAGATAGTACCGCATATAAGTCCCAAGAAGACATGGGAGGGGTGTATCGGCGGCGCTTTAGGCTGTGCTGTTATTGTGATGCTGTATTTTGATATCGTTATTTATAATGTAGCCGGTATCACGATGAATCTATTCCTTTTCTCGATATTGTCATTTTTCCTCGGATTTATCATGTCGGTAATGTCTCAGTTGGGAGACTGGCTTGCTTCTCTTATCAAGAGAAGAGTCGGTATTAAGGATTACGGAACTATATTTCCCGGGCACGGCGGAATGCTTGATCGATTCGACAGTGCGTTCTTTACGATACCGACGGGCGTGCTTCTTGCATTGATCACGGTATTCTTTACATAAGATCAGGAATAAGGATAAGAAGATAAAGTTATGAGAAAACTTTCTATATTAGGTTCAACGGGTTCTATTGGTACTCAGACTCTTGAAGTGTGCAGGAATAATCCCGAAGATTTTGAAGTCGAAGGTCTTGTCTGCGGAAGTAATACAGATCTTCTGTATGAGCAGATAATCGAATTTAAACCACTGATCGCTTCCGTAAACTCCGAGCAGAAGGCTCTGGAGCTTAAGAAAAGACTTCCTTCTGATATAAGGACCGAGATCTTATCGGGACATGAAGGTACTATTACAGCAGCTACTCTTCCCGAGGCAGATACCGTAGTCGGAGCAATGGTCGGAATATCAGGCCTCGAGCCTACTTACAGAGCGATCCTTGCCGGAAAGGATATAGCACTTGCCAATAAGGAGACGCTTGTTACCGGCGGTGACGTAATAATGCCCCTCGTTAAGGATAAAGGTGTCGAGCTCCTGCCTGTCGACAGTGAACATTGCGCCATATGGCAGTGCCTCTGGGGCGAGAAGAAGGAGAATCTTGACAGGATCCTCATCACGGCATCGGGAGGTCCGTTCAGAGGTAAGAGCCGCAAGGATCTTCAGGATGTTACTCTTGAGAAAGCTCTTGCTCATCCTACATGGAAGATGGGCGGTAAGGTGACGATCGATTCGTCTACTATGATGAATAAAGGGCTTGAGATCATAGAAGCCCACCATCTTTTCGGTGTTGATGTGGATCATGTAGATGTAGTGGTCCATCCTCAGAGTGTTATACATTCAATGATCAGGATGCGAGACGGTTCGGTACTTGCCCAGATGGGCAAGCCCAGCATGATACTTCCCATAATGGTCGCACTATATTATCCCGAGAGAGGTCCGAGGCTCCTTGAAGAGTTTGATCCTTTCTCCGCAGGGTGTAATGACCTTACATTTGAGAAATGTGATATGGAAGTATTCAGACTTCTTAAGACGGCATATGACTGCGGAAGAGACGGCGGACTTATGCCTACGGTTATGAATGCGGCTAATGAGATCGCCGTTTTCTCTTTCCTTTCCGGAAAGAGCGGTTATCTCGATATTGAGAGAACAGTACTGACCGTCTGCGATAAGATGAAGGGAAGAGTATCTTCTTCCAATAAGATGACGGTGGAAGATATACTGGCTACGGATAAAGAAGCAAGGATAATAGCGGGAGAGATATTGAATAAATGAGTATAAGTTTCTGGAGTATTCTGACAGTAATCCTGATGCTTGGAGTACTGGTAACGATTCATGAGTTGGGCCATTTCTGGATGGCATGCTTTCTTAAGATCAAGGCTTATGAGGTATCGATCTTCGTAGGTCCAAAGCTCTTTTCGTGGAAGAGAAAGGGTGTCGACTATGCTATAAGAGCTTTGCCGTTCGGCGCATATGTGCGTTTTACGGATTATGATGAACAGGGCAATCCGATCATAAGTGATGATCCCGAACTGCTTATCAATCAAAAGAGATGGAAGAGACTCCTTGTAGCTGTTGCAGGTCCTTTTATGAATGCCGTATTAGGCATATTGATCTTTGCGGTCATGTATACTGCCACCGGATTTACTTCTCTTAAGATCGGACCTGCATTTGAAGGTACTCAGCTTTATGACGCAGTACAGTCATGTGATGAATACTCAAAGGGTGATACGATACTGAGCATTAACGGTGATAAGGTATTTACTTATCTTGATGTCTTCTATGAGCTCGATAAGGGCGTTCGTGATGACCAGGAGATGGTGCTCACATTAAGATCACAGCAGACCGGAAAGAAGTATGATATTACCCTTGTACCTGAGCTTACAACGCGTCCCATGCTTGGCATTACTTTCTACATGGAAAATATTGAGGAAATCGGCGGATGGGAGATCGTTGCTGTCGACGCGGAGCAGAATAATGGTAATCCGATACTTAAGGAGGGTGATATCCTCTTAGCTGTTGACGGAAAGAGTGTCATAGATAAGGACTTTGATGTATATTTTGAAGGCCTTACTGACGGTGATACTATGCTCCTCACTTTCGACAGAGACGGTGTTATCATGGAAGAGGAATGCGTCAAGACCATGATCACTACAACTAACGACAGGGGAGTCAGGCTGATCTCTTATGATGTAAAGTCCGCAGGTGACTTTGGCCTGGCTTTACAGTCTGCGGTTATGATGCCGTGTACTATCGGTAATATCACCTTTAAGGCAATTGGCGATGTTTTTCAGGGTGAAGAAGAAGTCTATAACATGGTATCCGGACCTGTAGGCGTTACTTCAGTCGTTTCCGATGTCGTTGATGACGAGAAAGATACTCTTGCCGTTAAGATCATTACCGTGATCCAGCTGGCCGGAATCATTTCCATCGGACTTGTCTATACCAATATGCTTCCTATCCCCGGCCTTGACGGTGTTCAGGTCCTCCTTATCGTAGTTGAGATGGTAATAGGGCATAAGCTATCCGAGAAGAGTGAGAAGGTCATAAATGTCGTAGGATTTGTAATGCTTATCGCGCTGATGATCTTCGCTCTTACATCAGATATCATAAGGATCGCCATTGAAGGTCACTGACCTGTTCCAATAAAAGTACTCATTGTCGAAATTTGTCGGCATTTGTCGGTTTTTGTCGTAACTTTTAAGAAGAATAACCCTGTATCCTGACTCATATATATCTTTGGAGGTGTTTATGAGCAGCAGGATAAAGGTTGTAAGGATATATTCGTGTTTTGCTGACGGTCTGGCAAGAGTACCGACCGAGCTCGAGATATCTTTAAGTCCCGGGCTTCCGTCATTTGATGTTATAGGACTTATTGATTCCACGATAAGAGAGTCACGCGGGAGGATAAGATCTGCATTGATCTCCTCCGGATTTAACATGCCCAAGGGACATATCACCGTATCAATATCTCCATCATATCTGCATAAGGGAGGAACGGCTTTCGATCTTCCTGCAGCTCTTGGAATATTGCTCGTATCAGGCCAGTTGCCGGTGCATGAGGGGATCAGGATCTACGCTGAAGGTGAATTAACGCTTACAGGGGAGCTGAGAGGTACGCCGGGGGCATCACTGCGCCTTAAGGATACCCGGGATTATGATATGGCTTTCGCTCCGTCGGAAGAGACTACGGCTGCTTCCTGTGCGATGTTCAAAGGTATGCTGGCGGGAAGCCTGAGGGAGGTCGCGGATACGATCAGATGTGGTAACTACCTGTCCGCGGAATATAAAGACTTTTCAGAGACTTCATCTGATGAAGCGGAGCCTTGGCAGGATATCTCTTGCCTGAAAGGCCAGAACAAGGCATTAAAGGCTGTTCTTATCGCTGCAGCGGGTTGGCATAATATCCTGTTGCTCGGAAGTCCGGGATGCGGCAAGACAATGATAGGAAAGATGATCAGAGGACTTATGCCTCCCCTCGGAGTCAAGGAGGCTGCCGATCTGTATACCGTATATGAGGCTATGGGAGCTTCCGATGATCTGCCTTCCGGAATAAGACCGTATCGCTATATTCATCCCGGGATATCAAGGACTGAGCTTATCGGATCTGTAGGCAGTCTGAGGCCGGGGGAGATCTCTCTTGCTGATCACGGGATCCTGTTTGCTGATGAAATATGTGAATTTAAAAGTGAGATCATAGATTCATTACGTATACCGATGGAGGAAAAGAAGATCGCTTTTACCAAGGATGGCAGAAGATACGTATTTCCGTCATCATTTCTGTTTGTAGGTGCGGGAAATCCGTGCAGGTGCGGAATGTTCTATGAAGGTTCAGGCAGATGCAGATGTACGCCTGCAGTACGTGAGCGGTATATGAATAAACTTTCGGGACCTTTTAAGGACCGTATTGATCTTTTTACCGAAATGAGATGCATTTCGGCAGAAGAATTAAGGAATATATCGACGGATAAAACACGTCACCTCAGCGAAGACTATAAAGAGAAGATCAATAGTGCGTGGCAGATGCAGGCGGAAAGATTTAACGGGAGCGGCATTGACTTTAACGGTAACTGCAACAATGCGGATGCCGAGCTTTTCAGAGCCGATAAAGGTGTCATAGAATTTGCCGCGGAAGTAGCAGACAGTCTTACGTCATCGCCGCGAGGATACTGTAAGCTCTTAAGAGTAGGAAGGACCATAGCTGATCTGGACGGTCGGGCTGATATGAGAAAGAGCGATATTTCAGAAGCTTCGGTCTATAGACGGAGGATATGATATGGATGACAAAACTGTTCAGGATATTGAGTATTGTGCTTTGAGATTTCATTCCGGAATCCCTTCTGCAGTGATCAGGGAATTATATGACAAGAATATAGTATCGTCACACAGGGATCTTGTTCCCGGGAACATTAAAGAACTGATAGAAAAGATCGAATCTGATGAAGGATTAAGTAAGGGAGTTAAGGAGGCGGCAGGAAAGCTTAAGAGAACAGCTGAGATGATCAGGGAGAATGCTTCCGAATATATTAAGGCGGCAGAAGAGAAGGGAATATTTACCGTATCTGAAGATGATCCCGATTATCCTTATCTTTGGAAAGTGATATCAGGAATGCCCAAAGTGGTATTCGGGCTGGGAAAGCGCGAGGTACTCCTGTCATGCCATACAAGAGGTGCTGCCGCAATTGTCGGCTCCAGATCACCGGGCAGTTATTCGCTTTATGCGACTGGTCAGTTCGCATCCGATATAGCTTCTTTAGGGTCCGTAATAGTATCCGGAATGGCATTGGGAATAGATCATAAGGCCCATGAAAGTGCATTGGATGCCGGAGGGGAAAGCATAGCATTCATGCCATGCGGTGCTGATGTAATCTATCCGTATCAGAATTACGATACTTATGAGCGTCTTAAGCAGAACGGTCTGATACTGTCGGAGATGCCTCCGGGAAAGAAAGTGATAAAGCAGTACTTTCCGTCACGTAACAGACTGATAGCGGGATTGTCTGATGTCTGCCTCATAATGGAAGCAGGGCTTTACAGCGGTACGCTTCATACCGCATCTTTTGCTGCCAATCAGGGCAAGGATGTGTTCGTACTGCCGAATAACATCTATGCGGAAAACTGTCTCGGAGGATTGATGCTGCTTAAAGACGGTGCTGAGGTGCTTATACGTCCTGAACAGGTAACAGAAAGGATAAAGGAGAATGTAAGCTACAGATATTCCGTCAGGGAGAAGGATAAAGCAGCTGATCCGATATATGAAGTATCAGAACTTTTGAATACCCGTCCCATGAGCCTTGATGACCTGTGCAGGAGACTATCATACCCGTATGAGGTAATAACGACGGTGCTTACGCAGCTTGAACTGGAGCAAAAGATAGAACAGAGCAGGGGGAAGTATATTTTGACAATTCGCCCTTGATGAATTATATTAATTTTTTGTAGATGAAATTAAGTAAGTATGGTGCATCGTAAATGGGTAAGAAACTTGTAATTGTGGAGTCGCCTACCAAGGCAAAGACGATCGGAAGATATCTCGGCAAGGATTATAAGATATCGGCTTCAGTCGGTCATATCAGGGATCTGCCCAGAAATTCGATGGGTGTTAATGTCAATGACAGCTTTAAGCCTATATATATAACTACTAATGTAAAAGTAGTAAAGGAACTCCGTGAATTGGCTGAAGATGCCGATTTCGTATATATCGCGACGGACCCTGACCGTGAGGGAGAGGCTATCGCATGGCATGTGGCACATGTTCTTAAGATCGATCCTACGACCAATTGCAGGATCACATTTAACGAGATCACCAAGAAGGCGGTTCAGGAAGCAATAGAGAAGCCCAGATCTATTGATATGGATCTGGTAGATGCTCAGCAGGCACGAAGGATACTCGACAGACTCGTGGGTTATGAATTAAGCCCGCTTCTTTGCAGTAAGATCAGAAGGGGATTGTCTGCCGGCCGAGTACAGTCTGTTGCTACTAAGATCGTTATGGATCGTGATGCAGAGATAGATGCCTTTATTCCCGAGGATTACTGGCTTGTAAGTTCTATGGTATCTCCCGAGGGATCCAAGACGAAGTTTAAGGTCGGATATTACGGTACGGATATCGGCGGCAAGGTTGATAAGCCCAAGAACGGAAGGATCTTATCTCAGGAGAAGGCTGACAGTGTCGTTAATGCCATTAAGGGTAAGGATTTTAAGGTCCTTTCGGTAAAGAAGAGTGACGGATCAAGAAAGCCTGCACCTCCTTTTACTACATCCACCATGCAGCAGGAGGCATCAAGAAGATTAGGATTTTCTACCAAGAAGACGACTTCTCTTGCTCAGCAGCTCTATGAAGGTATCGAGATAGCAGGTCACGGACAGACAGCTCTCGTATCTTATATAAGGACGGACTCCGTAAGAGTATCTGATGAGGCTGTTGCCGCATCAAGGGGGCTCATCGAAGAGAGATTCGGTAAGGAATACGTATGTCCTTATAAGAGAAATTATAAGAATAAGAATTCTGCTCAGGATGCACATGAGGCCATAAGACCTACGCATTTCGATCTGTCCCCCGAGTTGATCAAGAATTCTCTTTCGAATGATCAGTACAAGCTATATAAGCTTATCTGGGAGCGATTCCTTGCTTCTCAGATGTCTGATGCAACCATAAATACCGTTACTCTCGATGTGGGATGCGGCAATGAGATCTTCAGAGCGCAGGGTGAGACTGTTGCTTTTAAGGGTTTCCTTGCTATCTATGCCGATATCAAGGAAGAGGATAATGCAGAAGCACCTGACGATTCCAAGAATAAGCTTCCCGAGCTTACCGAAGGTCAGATCCTGAAGAATCTTGAAGTCATCTGTGACAAGAAGCAGACGCTTCCTCCTCCGCACTATACCGAGGCAACTCTTATCAAGGCAATGGAAGATAACGGCATCGGACGTCCTTCTACTTATTCCGCTACGATAAGTACTATCCTTGACAGAAAGTATGTTAACAGAGAGGGTAGAAATCTCCTCATTACCGATTTAGGTAAGCTCGTTACCAACATGCTCGAAGATAATTTCAATGAGATCGTAGATGTATCCTTCACGGCTGATATGGAAGAGAAGCTCGATAAGGTCGAAGTAGGTAATACAAACTGGGTAAAGGTCTTGTCTGATTTCTATCCCGGATTCCATGAGCAGGTTGAGGCTGCCGGTAAGTCTATTGAGAAGGTCAAGATCGAATCGGAGAAGATCGGTGAGAAGTGTCCTGAATGCGGTGAGGGAGATCTTGTTATCAAGGAAGGCAGAAACGGTAAGTTTATCGCATGCTCCTGCTTCCCGAAATGCACATATACCAGAAATATCGAAGTAGCCGCCAAAGGCAAGTGCCCCGTATGCGGTTCAGGTCTACTTGTACGCAAGACAAGAAAGGGCTCTAAGACTTTCTATGTCTGTGATAAGAAGGGATCAGACCCCGAGTGTGAGTTTATTTCATGGGATCTTCCCATAGACGATAAGAAGTGTGAGACCTGCGGATCTTACATGGTATGGCACAGGTTCAGGGGGAAGACTTATCCCAGATGCTCCAACCCCGAGTGTGAGACTAATAAGAGAAAGAAGAAATCCGATAAGGACGAGAGTGATGAGTAATAAAGTAACCGTTATAGGCGCGGGACTGGCAGGTTCTGAAGCTGCCTGGGTATTATCCAGATTCGGCATAGATGTCGATCTTTATGAGATGAAGCCTTTAAGAAAGAGTCCCGCACACCATAGTGACGGTTATGCCGAGCTCGTCTGCAGTAATTCTTTAAGAGCTGCAAATATAGAAAATGCCGTGGGTCTTCTTAAGGAAGAGTTACGTGTATTGGGTTCTCTTATCATGGAATCTGCTGATAAGAGCGCGGTGCCTGCAGGCGGAGCGCTTGCAGTTGACAGAGATGAGTTCTCATCCTATATAACCGATAAGATCGATTCCTGCGACAGGATAAATGTTATTCACGAAGAGATAACAAAGATCCCGGAAGACGGTATCGTTATCGTTGCGACCGGACCTCTTACCGACGGTGATCTTTATGAGGATATCATGAAGACCGTGGGAGACAGTAAGCTTCATTTCTTTGATGCGGCTGCGCCTATCGTTACCGCAGAATCCGTTGATATGACTAAGGCTTTTAAGGCTTCAAGATACGGCAAGGGCGGCGATGATTATATTAACTGTCCGATGAATCAGGAAGAATATCTTAAGTTCTATAATGAGCTCATCAATGCCGAGCGTGCCGATGTTAAGGGTTTTGACAAAGAGATCGTGTTTGAGGGATGTATGCCTATTGAGACGATGGCATCAAGAGGCGTGGATACTATGCGTTTCGGTCCTCTTAAGCCCGTAGGACTCATCGATCCGAGGACAGGAGAAGAGCCGTACGCTTGTCTTCAGCTCAGACAGGATGACAGAGCCAAGACGATGTATAATCTCGTGGGATTTCAGACCAGACTTAAGTGGCCTGAGCAGAAGAGAGTATTCGGACTTATCCCCGGACTTGAAAATGCCGAATATTACCGTATGGGGGTCATGCACCGTAATACATATCTTAATTCTCCTGCCATACTTACCAATGAGTATTCTGTCAGGGAGAGAAGGGATCTGTTCTTTGCCGGTCAGATAACGGGTGTAGAAGGTTATATCGAATCGACTGCTTCCGGGTTCCTTGCAGGTTATTACGCTGCCATGCGAGCTCTTGATACCGAGCCTCCTTTTATTCCCGGAAGTGATACAGTGATAGGTTCCATGGCTGCTTATGTATCCGATCCTCTTGTTAAGAAGTTCGTTCCCATGAATGCTAATTTCGGTATCGTAGAGAAGATGCCGGGAAAGTTCAAGGGCAAGAACGGAAAGAAAGAGAAAAATGCGGGCATTGCTCAGCGCTCGTTAGAGAAAATCTATGCATTCGCTGATATAATCAATAATATGACAAAATGAACGGAGAGATAGACTGATGTCCGGTGAACGCGGTCCTGTTTATAAGTTTTTCAGTATATACGGTAATAATTTCACAAAGCTGACGGCGGTCAATTTCATGTTCCTCGTGTTGAACATTCCGTCGATGTTTGCTTGTATATTTCTCACATTAAGATTCCTGCCAAAGCTGAACAGCGTATTTGAACCCGGAAATTTCGCTGCATTCATGGCAGATGCCGGTTATGAAGTAAATGGTCAGGTAACAGCAGGTGGTACTGATTTTGTCTCCCAGCTTTACTATATCATCGTCATGTTCTGCGTAATGCTCCTTATGGGTTCACTGCTTGTTTGTATCGGTCCTTTCCAGGCCGGATTCTCGCAGATATACAGAAATCTTTATCGCGGTGATATGATATATCCGCTTCAGGACTTCAAGAAGGGCGTTAAGAATAATCTCGTACAGTCTCTTGCAAGTACCGTGATATCGATCGTCGTAACATTTGTATGTTTACTTGCGATCTCTTTTTACGGGCAGGCAGGCACAAAGTTCGGCACTGTTGTTTCCGTATTATTCACTGTTATACTTTTTTCTTTTACGGCTATCCAGCATATCGTTTATCAACTGATGGTCACGGTGGATCTTCCGCTTTCTAAGCTCTACAGGAATGCGGTGTTCTTTTTCCTTATGAGATTTATACAGTATGCGGTAATGGCGGTATCAATAGTCCTGATCCTTTTCCTCTTGCCGTTTGTATTTATCTCTTCATTTACTTATTTCGGCTATGGACTTGCGATCCTGTATTATCTTACATTCGCTTTTGCATTCTGCCACTTTATGCTGGCATATTATTCGGCAGGAATGATCGATACTTATATCGTGAAGAAGATCAGGGCATCTGAAGAGAATGATGAAGCTTCTGATGATGAGAATTCGGAAGCTGACAAAGAGTCTGATGACGATGAAGAAGATGATGACGAGGAGGAGCCTGACGATGATTCGGACGATGAAGATGAGTCCGATGATGACGATCAGGAGGAAGATACAGAAGAGGGCTGAAGATGAGTGATTGGAGTCTGATTGCAGATGAGACCAGGGCACTTATTGCCTATGCTCTTATTTTGTTTCTGATCGCTCTATGTGCTTTTATCTATTTTCATATCTATTATCGAAAGAGCATAAAGGGTGTTGTCACTGATGAGACACAGCTTGCTCTTGATGTTGCCTATTTTCATGAGAAGGGCAAGAGAAGCCGTCAGGAGGACGCATTTTATATCTCTCCGATGGATGAGATCCGAAAGTACGGTTTTACGGCATGTGTATCCGACGGGATGGGCGGAATGAGATACGGAGACGAGATCTCGCAATTTATAACCGATTCCATTAAGGATATGCACCCCATAAGCTTTTTTGCCTGTGAGAATAATGCGGAGGCTGTAAGAAAGATATCTAATTCAATCTTTGAAGAATATAAGCAGCAGGGCGGTGCGACTCTGGTCATGATACAGATCTATAATGACCACCTGAGCTTTTACAGTGTCGGAGACAGCGACATAATCCTGATAAGGGACGATGAAGCCACTATCCTTAATCCGAGACAGAATTATGTGTCGATACTCATAAGAGGTCTTGTACGTAGCGGTAAGCAGACTCAGGTAGCATACGGTAACAAGAAGGCCCGTGCTCTGGTGGATTATATGGGAAATCATAACCCGAGAGTCATCTATACCAAGAAACCTTTAAGGCTTTTTGCAGACGATACTATCATAGTAAGCTCCGACGGCCTTACGGATGCTTTGCCTTGGGACAGCATCCCTCAATATGTCGAGAGGTCCGCTGCGGCTACTGCTGCCAATCTTAAGATGTCAGTTAAGCAGAAAAAGCTTCCCAGACAGGATAATTATACTTCCATAGTTATCCGCCTTAGCAGGAGTATCGTATGATCGAATATTATACGCTGATGCACAAGGGAGATTCCGAGGAGTATACGGATAATATCTTCATGAATTTCGACAGCACCGTTACCGTGCTCATTATCTACTCGAGCAGGGAAGGTTCGCCGGAATTCAGTGAAGAAGAAAAGAGTAAGATCTCTTCGATGATTACCGGATGCAGAGGTGTTCCGTTTAATGAGATCAGTAAGATACTCGAAAGGGATATCACCCCCGGGATCGATTACATGCTCATCCATATAAATGACTCCATGATCAATATCGAAAGGCATGGTGCGATCTATGCCGGCATCGTCAAAAACGGCGAGCTCAAAAGACTGCCCAACGGTCCGTTCAGCATAGAGGACGATGACAGGGTAGTATGCGGTACTGCGGAGTTTATAAAACATTTGAGTTATCCCGCTGTTTTATCCGATGCATTGACTGCGGAAAGCAGTGAGGAATGGATGGATAATATGGTTTGTCGTATATCGGAACAAAATATGCTTGCAGAAGGTAACCTTACTGCGGTAACATTGATTGTCAGAAAAGATGAAAATGTGAGGGTATAAAATATGTGGAAAAGCATGAGTAAAGGCGAGTTGTTCGCCATCTATCTTATTTGGCTTTTAACGGCAGTATTGGCAGTAGCAGTCTGCTGTTATAAGTTCGGTATCGGACAGGATCTGATCAACAGCAAACTTCCCGAGTCTGTTGTAACTATCCTTCAGGGCACTTCGGGCGCTGATACCGCTTCTGCGGTTACTACGTCTACCGGTGCGACACTTAAGGATACGATCATTACTACGCTTGGCGGTAATGTAAATAATGTAGGTCTTGTACTCGGTGCTTATGTTCTTCTTGCTTCAGTAGTTTACTGGATCGTAGCAAGCGTAAAGCAGAGAGTGTCCGGTATCTATTTTGTAGGACTCTTCCTTCATATCGGACTGATAGTTATCCTGCTTGTAGCAGGAGGACAGCTCTTAGGCTGATCACCCGAGATAACGATCGGAATATTGCAGATCAATAAGGAGTATTACGCGCCGTAATACTCCTTAAAAAATGCATCTCTGAAATCTCCGAGGCAGTCTTCCGCGATGGCTTCTCTTACTTTCTCCATGAGTGTTAAGAGGAAGTCTATATTATGCCATGTGCAGAGCCTCTGACCGAACATCTCCTTAGCCTTAAGAAGATGTCTTATATATGCTGATGAGAAGTTCTTGCATGCATAACAGTCACACTCGGGATCCATGGGACCGAAGTCTTCTGCATGCTTGGCATCTCTGACGATGACACGTCCCTTGGATGTAAGGACCGTTCCGTGTCTTCCCATACGTGTGGGAAGGACGCAGTCGAACATATCGATTCCTCTTATCGCACCCTCGATAAGGTAGTCGGGCGTTCCGACACCCATCAAGTATCTGGGCTTATCTTCAGGCATATGCGGTACTGTCGCGTCGAGCATTTCGTACATAAGATGAGCAGGCTCTCCTACAGACAATCCGCCGATGGCGAATCCCGGGAGATCAAATGATGTGATCTGCTTAGCGCTCTTAACACGGAGCTCGGGATACATATTGCCCTGGATGATACCGAAGAGGGCCTGATCCTCGGGACGCTTATGTGAATCGATGCAGCGTTCGAGCCATCTGGTAGTCCTCTGAAGAGACCTGTCGGAATATTCTTCTGTGCTGGGATACGGACAGCACTCGTCGAAAGCCATTATGATATCTGCTCCCAGGTCATTCTGGATCTGGATCGATTTCTCAGGGGTGAGAAGATGTCTTGATCCGTCGAGGTGTGATCTGAACTTAACGCCTTCTTCTATTATGTCCTTGGGACGTGCAAGAGAAAATACCTGGAATCCGCCGCTGTCAGTAAGGACCGCACCTTTCCAGTTCATGAATTTATGAAGTCCGCCTGCCTTGGCAATAAGCTCGCTCCCCGGACGCATCCACAAATGATAAGTATTCGAAAGGATGATATTAGCTCCCATGGATGATATCTCATCGGGACTCATACCCTTGACGGAAGCCTGGGTACCTACCGGCATGAATGCAGGTGTATCGAATGTGCCGTGCGGAGTATGGACTCTGCCGAGCCTTGCGCCTGTCTGCTTGCAGGTGTGTATATGTTCGTACCATACGGGGAAATTACTCATGTTGTTCTCCTATTGGTTTATAGATCTGTGATGAACATTGCGTCGCCAAAAGAGAAGAATCTGTATTCTTCCTTAACGGCTTCATTATATGCATTAAGTATATGCTCTTTGCCGGCAAGTGCCGAGACGAGCATAATAAGTGTCGATTCGGGAAGGTGGAAATTGGTGATCAGTGAATTGACACACTTGAATTCATAACCCGGATAGATGAATATCTTCGTATCTCCTGAGCAGGGAAGCATCTCGGGATCATTTGAAGCAACTGTCTCAAGTACTCTAGTGGATGTTGTACCTACCGATATGATCCTTCTGCCTTCGGCTCTTGCAGCTCTTACTATATCGGATGCGGTCTTGTCAAAGCAGTACCACTCGGAATGCATTTCGTGAGATTCCACATCGTCTACCTTGACAGGCCTGAATGTGCCGAGGCCGACATGAAGTGTTACTTCAGCTATCTCCACACCCATTTCCCTTATCTGCTGCAGAAGTTCCTTAGTGAAGTGAAGACCTGCAGTAGGAGCTGCGGCTGATCCTTCGATCTTGGAGTATACTGTCTGATATCTCTCGCGATCCTGAAGCTGTTCATGTATATAGGGAGGAAGAGGCATGGTGCCTGCACGGTCCAGGATCTCTTCCCAAATGCCGTCGAATTCGAACCTTACTATCCTGTTGCCGGTTTCAAGGACTTCCTCGCACTCAGCCTCAAGTTCACCTTCGATAAATGTGAACCTTCTTCCGGGCTTGACCTTCTTACCCGGACGAACGATGCATTCCCATCTTATGTCGTCGATCCTCTTAAGAAGAAGGATCTCTACGGCTGATCCCGTATCGGATCTTACACCGAGAAGGCGTGCCGGAATCACGCGTGTATTATTGATGACGAGGACATCTCCCTTGTGAAGATATTCCTTGATGTCGGTAAAATGTCTGTGAAAGATCTTACCCGTTTTTTTATCCAAGACCATGAGCCTTGAAGACGATCTGTCTGCAAGGGGATTTTGTGCGATCAAACGCTCGGGAAGATCATAATAAAAGTCGCTTGTTTTCATGCTCATGGGAGTTATTATACACCATTTTTCCGCCCCTCAAAGTACACTTGTCCGTCACTCGTGCATAATTGACGCATTACTTCCGTAAGTGCTAAAATTTGAGTCGTTATAT
>CACZPC010000137.1 GCA_902782985.1 Oscillospiraceae bacterium | reverse complement strand
CAGCCATATGATCCATTAGCTCAGTTGGTAGAGCACTTGACTTTTAATCAAGGGGCCTGGGGTTCGAACCCCCAATGGGTCACCAGAAATTCAAAGGAGATCCGATCCGGATCTCCTTTTTTGTTTGCTCATTTATCTGATTATGATAATACCATTCTCTTGACCATCAACCGATCACTTCCGTTATAGGTCTCCACTCCAGTACTGAATAGGGATCATCACAAATATTGCATGAATCCTCGATCTCTGTGTAGCGCACTGCCAGGTCACTCTCCATTACTTCAAACAGCTCATATTCTCCGGTCTCGTAAATATATTTGGGATCATCTGGTGTAAAAGCATAGATATCATCCGACATGATCGAATCCTCACCGGCGATGGTGTAAAGCTGAAGCGTGCAACCCGAGCCGTCCCCACTATTGTGATAGATGGTAGAATAGCGCGCTACAACACCGCAATTTCGAAGAGCAGCATCATATTCATACACACAATCGATCTGAGCTTCATGCCCGTAGTTATTGCCGTTATCGATATGACCGATAAAGTAACCGTTTCCGCAATAAGAGCCCGGCAATGCCCCTTGCTGTATCGCCCAACCGTATACATCCGTTTTGTGATACTCTCCGTCGACCTCAGTGACAACACAGAATACACCGGATCCGTATTCGTCGCTTACACCTACAAGAAGCTCATCTGCTCCGTCTGCATCAAGATCCACATAAGCGATCTGAGCATCGAAATTTCTGTCGATCCATGTCTCTTCGGCATAAGCCGGAAAATCATTCAGCAAATACGACATGTATCTTGCATCATCTTCTTCATTGCTACACGCCTGGCGATCCATATTGAGGATCTGCTCCGGCTCGGTCTCCTCAACAGAAGTCTCAGTCTCAGTCTCGGACTCGGTAACAGTCTCTTCAGAGGTCGCCTCTGTCGATCCTTCAGTTGTCTCTTCGGCAACAGTAGTCGTTGTTGTCTCCCTCTCATGAGTCTCCTCTTCTTCCTCCTGCGCACAGGAAGTTATTGAAGCAACAACAGAACACATAATTATAAGGGATATAAGCTTTCTATTGATCTTTATCCTATTCATCTTTAATACTCCGTTATCAGGTAAATTCATAAACAACAGCCCGTTGATAAGAGGCTGTCGTATATTATCAGTCATGTATTTTTAACGCGTTCATACTATCCTTAATCAAGATAACTGTCAACGGCAAAAACAAAATCACGAAAGCTTCAGTCACTTGCAAATGTCAGGAGCATATCAGCGATCGACCACGATGTAGTCATCACCATCGACCAGAAGGATATGATCCCCGTAGATATACATCGTATAATACGAATCCGGATCCGCACCATCTACAGTAGCTATACTACTAACAGACTCGGTAGAGAGCTCGCAGCAAACGATCTCCTGAGTATCATTCTCATAGAAATAGAAATGATTGTCATAATAACTTAAACCGTTGTTCTGATCAGAAGAATAGAGATCATATAATACTGCAAATCCGTGATCATCATAAGTCACCTTTCTGAGAGTTACCGTATTGAACCAACGGCCGTCTTCATCATAATCACCATCATCTGAAACATAGTACCTGAAGTCACCGCGAATGATCTTGGCTCCACAGTTATAACTACCACCGTTACGTATCGAATAACAGTAATGATAGAGATAAGCATATGTCGGATCAAAATTCTCAGTGAGAATATCCGATACATAGAGTTCACTGGTAATATTTTCAGCATCAAGATCAATGCAATAGACAGGATAAACATCAGCATTTCCGAAGGCGTGATAGTAAAGAATTCCGTCCTTGATCTTAAACATGTTAAAGCCCATCCACCATGTATCGGGATCTGTTACAGCTCCTGCGACTACGTCAGAATATATTACTTCCGTTTCTTTGGAGTCGATATCCATACTGATGATCTCAAAACTCAGATTCGGACACTCTTCAGTCGTTACGAGATAATAGATCTTGCCTTTATATACATCAAAACGATAAACATGATCTATATCAGCAATATGAGTATAACTCCCGTCAGCACCGAGCTTATCAACAGAGTACGGGTCATCGGAACGTATGCCATTCCTTCTGCAAATATATAATGCGCCGTCTGCTTCAACTGCATTATTGTAGTAATTGAAGAACAGATCTTCAACTCCCGGGTCATACTCTTCCGAATCAACTCTGAACTTTCCGTAATTAGGGGCATAATCGACGGAGAGCTTGATCGATCTTGCCAAATATGACACAGGCACTGCAATAAAGAGGATACATATCAGCGGAAGCAAAATTGCATAATTACCCTTCTCGAAATCTCCACGTATATTAATGAAGGTCTTAAGATGTATCACGAAAGCACCCGCAAAGAAAACAAAAGCAATAACTTCAAATACAAAAGTAAATGACTTAAGATCAACAACATAAGATCTGCTTCCGATCATGCAAACCAAGAAACCTACAGGGATAGATAACGCAAGATATGAATAAATGATAAGATCAGACACGGCCCCTTCAATTCTCTTTTTCACGGCAAAAGGAATATCGAAAACAAGAACTATCGCAGAAAAAAGATATGATAATAACATGAAGTAACTCATGTGTTTCCAAAACAGTCCGAGATCATCACCTACAACAGCTTGATCACCTTGATGTCTGAAGACCTCTCTGACCATATAACGATCATAATATGAATGAAAGATATCCGTATGTTTACTAAACATAATAATGGCGCAAAAAATACACACCACCATAACTGTTTTTCGAAGCTTTGCATTATCGGCGTATGTACTGATCTTATTACCTGACACTTATATCCTCTCCCCTGACTGTTCTGATATATATAAGATAAGACGAAAAGAATCAAGATAAGTTGCGCCATATAAAACTGCCTACCTGATATATATCAGGCAGGCAGCAGATAATCAACAGTTACTCCTGCTTTTTAGCAGATACCTTGCGAGGTGTCTTGACCTTTATCTTGGCATCCTCGTTCTTTACAACAGTAAAAACGAATTCATTGCCGTCGAAGTCGATCGTAAGTCCGACAGCATTATTCAACTGACCTTCAAGGAACATATCAGCAAGCTTATCCTCGATATTCTTCCTGATCTCCTTACGAAGAGGTCTTGCTCCATACTTTGGATCATATCCCTTCTCGGCAAGTCTGTCACCTGCT
>CACZPC010000136.1 GCA_902782985.1 Oscillospiraceae bacterium | reverse complement strand
TTCTTTGCGAATATGGGATTCAATAAAGTGGAATATATAACGGCTGAGGGAAGGATGCCCTGTTCGGTCGCAGTGATCAGGTTATAAACTTAAACCCATACTGACAGTATAAAAGATCTTGCACAGACTATACGGGCAGTGACTGTATATACCTTCTTTCAAATGATAATCTTTTCTCAGATGTAATAAGTTCGGAAAGAGGGTTATCACATGAAAAAGGTAATTACGACCATACTGACTACATTACTTGCAGTGATATGCACTACAAGTATCTTTCTTACGGTTTTGTTCATAGGTTTTAATAAAAGAACATCTGATAATGTGCACGTGCTGGTGCCGATCGAGAATGTTACCGGGATAAATACTCCGGCTGCATTGAAGAGCGGATGCTATATCAAAGAGGGGATGAATTATCATGCCGGAGGCGGATATTGTCACTGCATGGCAATATGCCTTCCCGATCAGGAAGGTCTTAATGTATCTTCTGCCAGGATAATAGACGTATATGGAAGCCAATGTACGGTTGCATTTAATTTTTCAAATGACATCGAGTGCCTTATAAAAGAAAACTATCCTCTCTCCAATCTCAGTTATGATGAGATGAAAGTCAAAATGGCAGATGACGGGATCAAAACTGAAATTTATCGGGGAGGCTTTGTTATAAGGGATCATACAAGCGTCATCCCGATTAATCGGATCCCGGTTGGCAGCATATTAATAATATTGGATATTACAGGTGTAATAATCCTGATGTTTGTGGTCGTACGCCGTAAAATGAAAGCCCCCATACCGCAGTAGGGGATAGCATATGAGAAAGAAGATTATAAAGGTTATATCAGTCATTTTGGGGATACTATGCACTATAAGTGTTGTACTTACGGTGCTGTTATATTGCTTTGGCGGAAGACCTACCAATGTTCTGGATGTTGTTCCGATCGAGAGTGTTACCGGTATCGATATTCCTGCTTCACTGAAGGACGGATGCTACATTAGAGAGGGCTATGGGTATAGCGAAATAGGATATGTTAACAGCGTGATCATGTGCGAACCGGGACAGGAAAGTCTTCACGTATCTGATATTAGGATAATAGACGTATATGGATCCGGTTGTACTATTACTTTTTGGTGTGATGACAATAGATATAAGAATGAGGGTTATCCGCTTTCGAATCTCATATATAATGAAGATAAGGTCAGAAAAGCTGATGACGGGATCAAATCATCTTATGTTGATGCTCAACGCATTACCGTAAGGGAAGCGCGTTCTTACAGCCATTTTGGGCTATGGCCGTATGTTCTTTGGATCTTTGATATTATTGGTGTAGTAATCCTGATATACACGATTGGACGCAAAGTTAAAAATAGAAGATCCGAACAGGAATAAGAGTCTTGTCTTTTGGTGTGTTGTTCAAGTGAAATACAAATACCTATAAACCTATTGACATAGTAGGTTAATAGCAATATAATCTCACCATACAACAAAAACTTATTCGAAAGGAGAGGCGTATACATGAGCAGTAAGACTTACAAAGGATCGGCGAAAGCCATGTGTTGTCGAATGTATCGAATGCGGGCTGTTACGGCAGAGGCGCGAATGTGTGAGAGTATGCGCCTTGATCTGATCCGATGTTGATATAAAACGGACCATAAGCCTTAAGCCCGGAGTTCTTGCTTGAGCCCCGGGCTTTTTATCTCAAAAATACAACATAACGAAAGAAGGAAAATAAAATGAGCTTAAAGATAGATTCACTTTTGATACACGGCGGTATTGACGGAGACGAGACAACAGGAGCAGTAAACGTTCCCGTATATCAGACATCCACATATAAGCAGGATGGTCTCGGTAAAGACAGAGGTTGGGAATATTCAAGGACCGGTAATCCCACAAGAGCAGCTCTTGAGAAGCTGATAGCAGATCTTGAGCAGGGCGAGTACGGACTTGCATTTGCATCAGGATTGGCAGCGATCAATACGGTCCTTTCTCTGTTCAAGAAGGGTGATAGGCTCCTTGTATCGGACAATATCTACGGCGGTACTTTCCGTATACTGGATAATGTATTTAAGAACTTCGATATCACATACGAGATCGTAGATACGTCTGACGAAGCTGCGGTAGAAGCTGCTATAGATGATACAGTTAAGGCAGTCTATATAGAGACTCCCGCTAATCCGCTTCTTACGGTCACCGATATCGAAGCGGTATCGAAGGTCGCACACAGGCACGATAAGCTTGTTATCGTGGACAATACTTTCCTTACACCTTATCTGCAGAGACCTTTAACACTCGGTGCGGATATAGTTATCCACAGCGGTACAAAGTACCTGGGCGGTCACAGCGATACTATCTCAGGTCTTGTTGCCGTAAAGGATAAGGCTATCGCCGACAGACTCTATTATCTTCAGAATGCCATCGGAGGAGTACTCGCACCTTGGGACAGTTTCCTGATGATAAGAGGTATAAAGACACTGGGCGTTCGAATGGACAGACATGTAGCTAATGCCGGCAAGATCGCTGAGTGGCTCGTAGGAAGCGGTTATGTCAGTAAGGTATATTATCCCGGTCTTAAGACCGATCCCGGATATGAGATACAGAAGAAGCAGGCGGACGGTGCAGGAGCAATGATCTCCTTTGTGTTAGACCCCAAGTATGACTACAGAAAGTTCTATGAATCCTTAAAGCTTATAACACTTGCCGAGAGCTTAGGCGGAGTCGAGTCTCTCGTATGCCATCCCGCTACCATGACT
>CACZPC010000135.1 GCA_902782985.1 Oscillospiraceae bacterium | reverse complement strand
CTCAAACCCTTCGTTGTTAGGATAATTTGAGTCTAACACTTGCGAGTGTAAAAATACACAATAATTGTATTAAGAAATGTTAAAGATTCTAAAAGGCAACATCGGGGACTCGGACGAATATGTGAGATTATCTTAGTTATATAAGTTTTGTATAATCTTTATTGGACACAGTTTTATTCATAGGAGGTTCGACATGGATAATTTCACTTTCTATTCGCCCACATATTTTGTATTCGGAAAAGATACCGAGTCACAGGCAGGCGAGCTCGTTAAGAGATTCGGAGGATCCAAGGTCCTTATACATTACGGCGGCGGAAGCGTCGTAAGATCCGGTCTTCTCGACAGGGTAAAGGATTCACTTAATGCCTCCGGTATACCTTTTGTTGAACTTGGCGGCGTCAAGCCTAATCCAAGATCGGGACTTGTATATGAAGGTATCGATCTTTGCCGCAGAGAGAATGTGGATTTTATCCTTGCAGTAGGCGGCGGATCGACGATAGATTCCTCTAAGGCTATCGCGGCAGGTGTGCCGTATGACGGTGACTTCTGGGATCTTTATTCGGGAACTCCCATCACCGTTGCTCTTCCCGTAGGAACTGTTCTTACCATATCTGCAGCAGGAAGCGAGGGAAGTCCCAATACCGTAATTACCAAGGAAGAGGGGATGATCAAGAGAGGATCGGGATCTGATCTTCTTCGCCCCAAGTTCAGTATCTTGAATCCCGCACTTACTCAGACCCTTCCGCCTTATCAGACTGCGGCGGGAGCTACTGATATCATGGCTCATCTTTATGAGAGATATCTTACTAACAGCAAGGAAGTAGAAGTTACAGACAGACTTATCGAGGCATTGCTCCTTACGATGAAGAAGGAGACTCCCCGTGTTATCGAGGATCCCGACAACTACGATGCAAGAGCAAATATCATGTGGGCCGGTATGATGGCGCACAATAACTCCGTCGGTGTCGGAAGATCTCAGGACTGGACTTCACACGGTATAGAGCATGAGCTGTCTGCCATGTATGACTGTGCTCACGGAGCGGGGCTTGCAGTTACGATGCCGGCTAACTTCAGATATGTAGTCGATCACGATGTTATGAGATTCGCTCAGGTAGCAGTAAGAGTATGGGGATGCCAGATGGATTTCGCCGATCCCAAGAAGACTGCTCTTGAAGGTATCGATCGCTTGCAGCAGTTCCTTATCTCCATAGGAATGCCTTCTACTCTTGAGGAAGTAGGCGGTAAGGAAGAAGATATTCCGGAGCTTGTAAGGATGCTTACGCATGTTAACGGAAATAACGGTACGATCTCAGGCTTTACGACTCTTAATGAGGATGACTGTGCCGCTGTCTACCGCAGTATGCTTAGAAAGAACGGTAAGAACCGATGAGTGATCTGTTCGCGGGAAACATCGGTAATATCATTGTTATCGTGATATTGCTCGCGGCCGTATCAGCAGCCGTTGTGAGTATTATCCGGAGACGGAGATCCGGCCGTGGATCATGCTCCTGCGGCTGCGGGAACTGTCCCGTGAGCTCTACCTGTCACGTCAAAGAGAATAAATGATCATATCGGGCGGTATCTTATAACGGTGCCGCACTTTTGAAGAGGCGAAAATGTCAACGTTTCCTTAGGTGCTATAATCTCCATGTATGATATAATCCATGATTGGAGGGATGATCCGATGGATGAAAAGATGCTTGAGCTTTTGAAGCAGAATCTTCAGTACAGCTACAGCCCATATTCGAACTTTAAGGTGAGTGCAGCCGTCGTTACCGATGACGGACGTATCTTTACCGGAGTGAATATCGAGAATTCCTCTTACGGAGCTACTGTTTGTGCTGAGCGGACCGCGATATTCAAGGCGGTAAGCGAGGGAGTTCACAAGGGAGGATTCTCTAAGCTTTATGTCATGGTAGGATCCGGCAGGATCGGCATGCCGTGCTTTATGTGCAGGCAGGTCATCAGTGAATTCTTTTCTCCGGAAAGCTCGATCATATGCTGTTCGACCGAAGGAGATCATGAGGAGTATAAGGTGTCAGATCTTTGTCCGAAGCCTTTCGGAGAAGAGGATCTGAAATAATTTTGCGATCATGTGCAACCGCAGAACGCTGGTTGCGTCTTTATAGGTGAAAGGAGAAACAACTTGGAGGACTCCAAGATCATACAACTTTACTGGGACCGCGATGAAGAAGCGATCTTACAGACTCAGATCAAGTATGAGCGTTACCTTACCAAGGTGGCATATAACATCCTTTATTCTGAGGAAGACAGTGCAGAAACGGTGAATGATACTTATCTTCATGCGTGGAATGCGATACCTCCGCACAGACCTGAGGTATTATCTGCTTTCTTAAGTAAGATCACCAGAAGGCTTTCGATCGATCTGTATCGTAAGAAGAATGCCGGTAAGCGCGGCGGCGGAGAATATGAAATGTCACTTCAGGAACTTGCGGAAAGCGGTTTTGAACCGGGAAGATGCATGGATAATGAAAGTGAATATCAGGATCTTGGAAAGCTGATAAGCGAATATCTGAGGACAATATCCCCTGATATGCGAAATGTTTTTATCAGCAGATATTATCGCTGTGATAACCTGCAGGAGATCTGCGATAATTTCGGTTTTTCACCTTCAAAGGTAAAAAGTATGTTATTTAGAGCAAGAAACGGTCTTGCGGACTATCTGAAGAAGGAGGGTTATGAGGCATGAAAGCTGAAAAGATCTCAAATGCTTTGAATTATCTTGATGAAGATCTTATCGCAGAGTGCGATAACATGATCAAAGGTCGTGCCTCTAATAAGGCCCGCCGCAAGGCGAATATCGTACCGTTATTCGGCAGTATAGCTGCGGCTGCGATCGTTCTTATCGTAGGCGGAGTGATCCTTCTGAATTTCGTCAATGATCGTGACTTTCAGTCTGAATCCGATGATGATTCCGTTAAGATTGAAGTAGTCCGTGGCGATGACGCACAGGTAGAAGAGGAAACAGATAGAGCAAGTTCGAATTATAGTGACTCTCTTTCGGGTGCAGGATCTTCTTCCGATCCCCGGCAGTTTGATAATGCTCCCGAATTAGCCGCAAGGATCTCGGTTACTTTCGAAGGTAATGAGTATATCGTTTCCGATCCTCTCACGGCAGGTCAGAGAAACGGTAATGCTATCGGAGATGAGCTCGGAGCAGTAGAAGAAAGTGATAATCAGGACTTTGTCGGAGCTGCCGTTTATACATATAACGCAGATGCAGAAGACAGCATCGTTATCTATATAGAGAGCAGCGACACTTATTATCTGGCTGAGAAGGCTGACAACTGATAAGCAGAGCCATGGCACTTATCGTTCCTGATTACTATAAGGATTTTAAGTGTATCGCGGATAAGTGTATCCATTCATGCTGCAGAGGATGGGAGATCGATATCGATCCCGGATCCATGTGCAGATTTAAAGGATATGATGATATTACAAGATATATCAAGGACGGTTCCTTCGTTTTGGATAAAGACGGGAACTGTCCTTTTTTACGTTCTGACGGATTATGCAGCATGATACTTAAATACGGCGAAGATATGTTGTGTGATATCTGTACCGATCATCCGAGGTTCAGGAATTATATTGATGATGATGAATATATGGGGATAGGATTATGCTGTGAGGAGGCATGTCGGCTCATAATCGACAGGGAGGAGCCATTTGCGCTTATTCCGGCCGTTAAGCTCCCTGATGAGATCACGGCTGTGCAAGAGCGTGACAGTCATATTTCGCAGTATATCGAAATGCTCTGCCCCGATGATATTTCATCGCCTGAGCGCGCAGATGAATATATGAAGCTCGAACGCCTCGATGAAGAGTGGACAATAATGCTGTCGGAATTAAGACGAAATGCCGTATCATCATCATCTCGTGATGAATATATTACTGCAAACGATAAGAGGTTCGAGAATCTGATGATCTACTTTCTTTATCGTCATCCCGGGAATATCTTTTTTGCATGTGAAAGCGTAAGGCTCATTGCCGAGCTGTGTATCTCTTCCGGTAAGTCTCTTTATGAAGTTGCCCGTATGTATTCGTCGGAGATAGAATATTCGGATGTGAATATGGAGTATTTCGAGTAGTCCTGATATGATGATAGCCTCGCTTAAATGGTATAATCGATTCTATGAGGCGTTCGATCACGATCAATGGGCAAGAGATCTTTTATGAGCTGACCCGTAAGAGAGTCAGGAATATGAATCTGCGCATCAGACATGACGGTACGATAGCCGTGTCGGCCAATACGAGAGTGCCGCAGTATGAGATCGACCGTTTCCTGACGGAAAAGAGTGATTTTATCCTCAAGGGATTGAATAAGACCTATGAACGTATGAGCAATGCCGCTCGTCCTACCGAATATGCAGACGGTGAGACGGTTAATGTATTCGGCGAGAAGTGCGAGATCAGACTTCTTCAGGGGGCAAGACCCAAGGTGATCTATGAGTATCCTGTAGTTACCCTGATCGTAAAGGATCCTTCCTCTGCGGACGAACGCCGCAGGACATATGAAAGATGGAAGAAGAAGCTTCTTAAGGAGAAGATCCTTGAGATGTGTGAATATTATTATCCGAGATTTGAGGAGAAGGGCGTGGAAAGGCCCAAAGAGATAAAGTTCAGGACGATGACATCAAGATGGGGATGCTGCCGTCCGACTCTCGGAATACTGACTTTTAACTATAACCTGTTTGAAGTGCCCGAAGAATGTACGGCTTATGTAGTCGTACATGAATTTGCGCACTTCATCCATGCTGATCATTCGACGAGATTCTACCGTGAAGTCGAGAGAGTCATGCCAGATTACAGACCGAGGAGGAAACTTCTTAATGAGTACTGAAACAAGTCCTGCCGTTGATAAGGTCACATTATGGGAGCGTAAGCTCCTTGATCTTGACCTTCGTAACCAGCTTATCAATCTGAGGCTTACGAAGAAGATCATACCGTTATTCGTATCGTCACTTTCAGAGCTCGAAGATGCACTCTTATCCGATAAGACATTTATCATAAAGGGCAGAGATCTGCCTGATGAAGAAGAGAGCGGTAAAGCGGTAGAACAGACATCCGATACGGAGAGCACAGTATCAGGAACTCCTTCTGAAAATGAGGCTGTTCCTGCAGAGTCAGTCACTGAAGCCTCAGGAAAAAGTTCGATCCCCGCGAAAGATTATACTTTCGAGAATATGCATGATCTTCAGGGCTTTGAAGATGAGATCAAAAAAGCTTTCGGCAAGTTCAAGCTCATCTCGTCCATAACGAGAGCTGATCTTGATGTAAGAGTGAAGGAAGTATACAGGAGTGCCAGGTCATCTCTTGAGGAAAATGGAGCCAATACATTATTTATCGCATTGGGACTTCTTAAATGGTATGAGAATGATACTGATGATAAATGCCATTATGCGCCGCTGGTACTTGTCCCCATCGATCTTGTAAGGCGTTCTCTGTCACTCGGCTATGTGATAAGAGCAAGAGAAGAAGATACGATGATCAATAACTCGATACTCGAGAAGCTCAAGGCCGAATATGATATAAGGATCGAGGGGCTCGAAAGGCTCCCCGTCGATGATTCGGGTACGGATATCAACGGTGTATTTGATATTTTCAGGCAGGGGATCAAGGTCAAGGAAAGATGGGAGATCCTGGAGTCTGCTTATATCGGTATCTTTTCTTTTACTCAGTTCGTCATGTGGAATGATCTTAAGAACAGACGTGATGATCTTATGAAGAATGATGTGGTAAGAAGCCTTATAGAGGGCCGTCTTGAATTCGATTGCGAGCCGCTTGATACCGAATCATATGAGGACGAGGACGGAGTACTTCTGCCGATGCAGGCGGATGCTTCTCAGCTTTGTGCCATCCGAGCCGCCAAGAACGGTAAGAGTTTTGTGCTTCACGGGCCTCCGGGAACAGGTAAATCGCAGACTATCACTTCGATGATAGCCAATCTTCTTTATGACGGCAAGAAAGTGTTATTTGCGGCAGAGAAGAAGGCGGCACTCGAAGTAGTATATAACAGACTCGGGAAGATAGGACTTGCTCCTTTCTGCCTTGAGCTGCATTCCAATAAGTCGCGTAAGAGAGATGTTCTTGACCAGCTCAAGACGGTATCCGAGATAGCGGTAAACGGTAATTCCGATGAATTCATCAGAAGATCGAAGGAGATCTCCGATAAGCGTCGTGAACTTGACGGATACGTACACGAGCTTCATGCGATCAGACCGTCGGGTTATTCGCTCTTTGAGCTTATAAGTATTTATGAGAAGACTAAGGATGCTCCTGATATCGAGCCTTTTGAAGATCAGATCATCGATGACCTTCAAAGAGAAGATATCGAAAGTATTAAGAGAGAGCTTGTCATGCTTCAGAGGATCGGCGAGGAATATAAGAATGATCCTTCTGCGATTAGGCTTTCTTTTGTGAAGAGTACGGAATACTCCCAGTCCCTGCGTGAGGAATGCCCTGCTAAGGCGGCGGCATATGAAAAAGCGCTTAATGAACTTAAGATCAGGTCAGCAGGTAAGTCTCCGGATGAAATCCGTTCCGAACTTCAGCGGGTCGAGGCAGGTGATGTGACCCGTCAGATGCGTGATGAGATACTTGAGCATTGGGATAAGGATTTCTTAGGTGAGGATCCGAGGGAACTTCTCAAGGAATATAAGGCTGCCGAAGATAAATGGGCACTCTTTAAGAATATGGCGATCAATGCCGTTTATAAGAAAGTATCGATGTATGATCTTAAGAAGAACTGTAAGGATTCTCTTAAGATGCATCTGGAGAAGCTCCGCGACTATAAGGAGAGAGAAGGCTTACATCCTATTATGGAACGGAGCGATTGCCTGATCTCATACGATGAGGCGATCAGGGCAAGGGATGATCTGTCTTCCGTGATCGGACTTGAAGGTGAGCTTAAAGACATAGATCAGGAGATATCCATGTGTG
>CACZPC010000134.1 GCA_902782985.1 Oscillospiraceae bacterium | reverse complement strand
GCAACCGATAACCTTTATGGTTGCAAAATGTTCTTCGTCCAAAACAAAACCTCGTTTATTATCAGACATTTCAGAATCCTCCAGTCATTAAGTAGCTATATATAGTACAACAACAGAATTTTAACCTAAATATTGTATGGCTTCAATACAAAAGTTACAGTTGTCCGTAATGATGTTAAACTTTTTTTCTAATTATTGCAAATCGTTAGATTTCGGTACTGTTACCGTTTTACGACTTTTTACGGGAATCTGCATTAATATCCGTATTCATTATAGATCGGTCTTTCACCGGTCATATCAAGAGCACCGTCAGGGAAATCATTAAAAACGCCGTCCTCGATCGAGAATACGAGCCAGTTCATATCATCGGATATAGACTCGATATCATTGAGCTTTACCTGCAGTGACGAGCCGTTCGGCAGAGTTATCGTCAGAAAGAACGTGCCATTGGGCATCATCCTTATCTCCTGTACACTCTCGAAGAAGCTGTATTCGGAGTCGTTAGTAAGCTGATCGGCATCAAGTATCGCACCGAGGATGATAACGAGCTTCTGATATCTGCTGTTCTCACTGACATCGACACGACCGCCGAGGACGACATGATCTATATCCAGACCGCAAAGGAGCGGATGGGCATCCGGAGACGGTGATGAAGAGAACTCAAGGACCGTTCCTTCGCTGTCTATTGCAAAATATCCGTCTCCGTATTTTATATATGCGATCTTTCTTCTTTCTACTACATCGATATTTATCCCCGAAGGAAAATCCGGTGATATCGTGATGCTCCTGATGTACGGATTATCTGCCTCGATACTTGAAGGGCTGAAACTTAACAGCTTAAGGAAGTGATCATGATAATCAAGTCCCGAAGCCTCGATCACCTCTTCGTCTGTTAAGGCATAATTGCCCTCTATATTGAATCTGCTGATCCTGAACATCGGGTGAAAAGCTACAAGAAATATTATGGTCAGAAATAATATTGCCAGAAGTGACAATACAGTAGTCCTGAACGATAGAGGAAAATCATCAAGATAGGATCTTTGATTTAACGGAGGAAGACCTTCCTTTTTCCTGCTTTTCGCCTCACGACGGGCAAGACGCGCTGCCTTTCGCTTCTCACGAAGCTCATCGATATACTTCTCGGCAAGCTCCATCGCTTTCTCGGTCTCAGCGGCACGATCTTTCTTACTCTCCCCGGATGAAGACCGGCCGTTCTTATTCACTTTCCCGGTCTTCTTATCAGAATGACCCTTGCTGCCATCCTTCTTCCTGTTATCGGTATTACTATCCGTCTTCTCTTCGTTTCCGGACTCTTCATCTTCGGATTTTTTGTCTTCCGTAGAAGAATTATTATCTGCTGAACCGTCATCGGATATAAAATCATCCGCACTGACACCGGACGTATCCTTATCGTCGGATACGACATCGGAAGCGGTATCGTCGCTCTCGGTCTCTTCGTCTAATTCGAAGATCTTGTCCAGCTCATCATCATTCATTACTTTGTTACTATCGAATCGATCGCCTCACAGATCCTGCTGTCACAATCAAGCACAGCCAGTTTCTTTGCATTCTCTCTTATCTTTTTTTGCTCTTCCTTATCATTGAGGAGCTGCTTGAGCTTCTCCTTGAGCCTTCCCTCGGCTACATCACTATCAGCCATCAGCACACAGCCTCCGACCTTCTCGAAAGCAGATGCGTTATATGTCTGATGATCATGAGCCGCATGGGGATATGGCACGAATACGGAACATGAACCAATAGCTGCCGTCTCGGCACACGTTACGGCTCCTGCTCTTGTTATACAAACATCAGCACCGGCGAGATAATACTCGGGATGATCCGTATAAGTCATGATCTCGAGATTATCGGGTATCGGATCGTTCGAAAGCTTATCCGACTGCTGCTTACCTGAGCTTAAGACAAATCTTACATCCGAGAAATCGGGATCGGATGCCGCGGACATTATAAAATCATTGATCGTCTTGGCACCGAGGCTGCCTCCCATGGCAAATACCAGTTTCTGATCATCGGAAACACCGAGCTCGGCTCTGCCCTTTTCACGCGTGCAGCCGATGATCTGACTTCTTATGGGATTACCGGTACATATGACCTTTCCCGCGCCGTTAAATACACTCTCCTGATCAGGGAAGCCCGTGAGCACAAGTTCTGCCTTACGGCCGAGCATCTTATTTGCTCTGCCGGGGAAAGCATTCGACTCATGAACCACGGAAGGGATCCCCATCTTCTGCGCAGTAATGAGCAGCGGTGCACAGACATAACCGCCCGTACCGATAACGGCATCGGGCTTAAACTCTTCTATGATCTTTCTGCACTGAGCTCTGCCGGCGGATAATGCCTTCAAAGCCTTGATCATCTTTATGCCCGGCTTCATGGGGAATGGCTTGGCTTCGATATATCTCATCTCATATCCGGCCTTGGGGACCAGTTCTCCCTCGAGGCCCTCCCTGCGTCCGGTGAAGATGATCTTACATGAATCACCGCGTGACAGATAAAATTTCTTAAGCGCATCCGCAATTGTTATGGCGGGATTTATATGACCGGATGTTCCTCCTCCGGTGACTATGAACTTATACTCCATCATTATTCTCCTTCTTTATCCTTGGTGCTGTTCCGCTTCGCGATACGCAGAGTATCATGCCGTAGGTAACAAGAAGGAATACCTGAGCGGTACCACCGTAACTTACGAAAGGCAGCGTAACACCCGTAGATGGTATTACCTGAAGCTCAACGGCTATATTGAGCAATACCTGTATCATTATGATAGACGTACATCCGGTGGCGATCATCCTCGAGAAGACAGAGTCAGCCCTCATGATGACCATAAAGCACATTGCGAACATAAGCATATACATCAGGATGAGAAGCATTCCTCCGACAAATCCTGTCTCCTCTACATAGATCGAAAAGATATAGTCATTCTGAGGCTCCGACACATAGTCATACTTAGCTCTGGAATTACCGAGGCCTCTGCCCCACATTCCGCCTGAACCGAGTGCATTATGGGCATTATCAACCTGTCTGGTCTCGTCTTCCGTAACATCTGCATTCTCATCACCGTGTGTTGCTCCGTATATCTCGAAACGCTGGAAAACGTGAGCAAAGTTCTTCTTTACATAATTCGGATTGAACGTGAAAAGAAGCACGCCGCCGATAATACAGAATATAAGTATTACGACGCCTCCGTTGATCCACGAACGGATACCTATACCGGAATTCAGCGTACACATGAATACAACGAATGCGACGATGACCGTACAAGACATATGAGGCTGGATGGCGATAAAGATATCACAGAGCATAGCGGCTCCGACGGGAAGGATAAAATCGAAGAAAGCATCTTTATATATCTGCGATCTCTTATCCTTGGCCTTCAGATTACCCTTGGCTCTCTGATCGAGTACCCATGATCTGTATCCTGCCAGTGCTATAACAAGAGCTACCTTAACCATCTCGGACGTCTGGAATGTAAAACCGCCGAGCTTGATCCATCTCTTGGCGCCGTTAAGACTATATCCGATGACCTTGGTCAGTATTAGCGATACAAGGCTCACTATGTAGAGCATGCTCCAGATGATCGGCCTGTTAAAGAACTTGACGGGGATAAATGATGCGATAAAGCAAAGTACGAGTCCCACGCCTGTAAACCCGAGCTGTCTCTTGAGATAATACATGGAGCTCTTATCCGTAGGCATTGCATAACCCTGTGGTCCGGATACGGAATAGAGGATTATGAGGCCGAATACAAGAATGATAAAGAGCATCAGTATCATCGGGATATTGCTTCTTCTGACCTCGGGATAATTACGCTTCATCCTCGGGGTGCTTACGGCTTCCTCATTTAAGATCGCCGACAGGAAATCGGTATCATGCTGTATCTCGGTTACTTCCGTATCAAAGATCTGCTTGATTCCCTCATTTACGGCAGATGAGTGTTCCTTATGATCATGATCTCCCTGATCGATCTTTTTCTTATGATCACGTCTGTTATTGTTATCATTCACACGGGATGCCGCCGGTGCCTTTTGAGATCTTCCGACAGCCTTGCCGTTTTGGCGGGGAGCCTGACCGATCCTGTCCGTGCGGACTTGAGGTCTTGCCTGTGAAGGAGTACGGCCGTTTCCTGCCTTATTTACTTCGGAGCGCCTTCTATGATCCACTTCTCTCCTGTCGGCACGTGAAGCCTGCTGTCTGTCTGCAGGTCTTCTGTGATCTCTGCCATGATTTCTGTTCATCTCTCCTTCAGAGCTCATTACTTTTCTCCTTCTGAAGCGAAATATGCCGCCAGAGACTCAAATCTGAAAGCATTGGATGCCTTGAACAGGATGCAATCGCCTTCCTTTATATAATCTGAAAGCTTGTTCTTAACATCTTCCGTATCATCACAATAAACATAGTCCGGATCGTTATCAGTCTCAAGGAGCCCTCTTACGAAATCCTCCCTGTTGTCGCCTGTAACGAAGATCTTGTCAAAGCCGTAACGGCCGCAGTCTCTTCCGATCTCCTCATGAAGTCTGCCGGCCCAGTCACCGAGCTCGAGCATACCGCCGAGTACGGCAACCTTACGGTGTCCCCTGCCGGTAACACTTAAGTTAAAGAAAGCTGCCTCCATAGACTCAGGTGCGGCATTATAAGCATCATTGATGATGATATATCTGCCGTTATCGATCGTCTGACCTCTTCCTTTCATATCACGATAATCCTCAAGTGCTTTTACTGCAGCGGAGATATCGGCACCCGTAAGATGAGCACACAAAAGTGCAAAGAGTGCATTTCGAACATTATGTCTTCCGTTGATATTCAGATGTACTCTGATATCATCCGGGAAGGATTCGGAAGTAGCCTTAACGGTAAAATCAGAACCCTCGCCATATTCGATATTTGAAGCATAGATCATGAAAGGACAATTTGTCACATGATCATTGCAGCAGCTGTCGTCGGATACGAGCTTTACTCCCGCAAGGCCGTGACCGATGGGGATATTATTTCTGGAATAATCAAAAAGGAACTCGTCATCGGCATTAACGACAAGGATACCGCCTTCCGTAAGGCCTTCGACGATCTCCGTCTTTGCAAGTCTTATCTCCTCTCTCGAACCGAGCCTCTCGATATGGGAGTATCCGATATTGGTGATAAGTGCAATATCCGGACATGCTATGTTAGTAAGATAAGAAATCTCGCCGCGAAGCCTCATTCCCATCTCGAGCACAAGCACCTCGCTGTCCTCGGGAGCCGTGAGGATCGTCATCGGGAGTCCGATCTCATTATTCTCATTGAACTTGGTGGACCAGGTCTTCTTCGATGCACCGACGGCGGCGGCCACCATCTCGCGTGTAGTAGTCTTGCCTACAGAACCCGTTACGGCT
This sequence comes from Oscillospiraceae bacterium, assembly GCA_902782985.1. GTDB lineage: Bacteria > Bacillota > Clostridia > Saccharofermentanales > Saccharofermentanaceae > Saccharofermentans. The sequence continues at coordinate 1,656 of CACZPC010000134.1, read as the reverse complement.
ATTACCTTGGCACCGAGCTTAAATCTGTAATATCCTGCAATATCACCCAGTGCCTTGACCGTATCATCCGTCACGATACCGATATGACCTACAGGGATCTTGCTCTCATCGCTGACAAGTACTGCGCACGCACCCTTATCAAGTGCCTGAAGGCAGAAATCATGCCCCTTGAAATTCTCTCCGTCGATGGCGACGTAGAGATTACCTTCTTCTATAGTCCTTGTATCTTTTGAAACGCCCGAAATGAAGACGACATCGGATACGATCCTGCCTTTATTGACGATCCTGCCCTTGACAGCACCACAGACCTCGTCGAGAGACATCATCTTTCTCATGACTCACCTCCGCGGGACTTGGATATATCTGCAACTGCAGCCGCAGCTACCTCACTGTCATCGAAATGGATAGTCCTGTCGGCAAAGATCTGATAATCTTCATGCCCCTTACCGGCAATAAGAACCGTATCTCCGGGCTTAGCGATCTCTATAGCCTTATGGATCGCTTCGCTCCTGTCTACGACGATCTCATACGAGCCCTCAGTCTTCGAAATACCGGTAACGATATCGGCAATTATGGCATTCGGTTCCTCCTTACGAGGATTATCAGACGTAATGATCGTATGATCGGAAAGTCTGCCCGATACCTCACCCATCTCAAATCTCCTGCTTACGGCACGATTACCGCCGCATCCGAAGAGAGTTATCAGTCTTCCCGTCGTATATTCGCGAAGAGTATTAAGAACATTCTCGAGACTTGCGGCATTATGTGCATAGTCAACGAGTATGCTGACATCAAGATCATTCTCCACGGGCTGAAGTCTTCCGGGGACACTAAGGCTCTGAAGTGCTGCTCTTACCTTCGGAAATCCCACCTTAAGAAGTCCCGCAACACAGATGGCACAAAGAGCATTGTATACATTGAATACTCCGGGGAGAGACACGAATATCTCACCTTCATACCAGGGACTTATTACATCAAATGCCGTTCCCGTGACGGATCCTCTTCGCTCCTGTCTTATATTCTTGGCATAGCAGTCACTGTCGGGAGAAAGACCGTATGTATAGACCGAGCATCTCTCCGAAGCATATCTGACCACCTCGGAAGAAACATCACAATCACCGTTGACTACGGCAATCCTTGAATTATCGAATATCTTGAGCTTGCACCTGAAATAATCATCCATATCGGGATGCTCATTAGGAGCGATGTGATCTTCATAAAGATTCGTAAAACAACCGATATCGAATCTCAGGCCGTATACTCGATCGAGCTTCAATCCCTGAGAAGAAACTTCCATGACACAGCTGTCGAAATTCTTTCTGGCAAGCTCCTCAAGCATACCGTAGATCTCATGTGCCTCGGGAGTCGTATGTGCAGCCTGACGTCTCTCATCGCCGATTATATTGCAGACTGTTCCTATAAGTCCCGTACCGTGATCATCACGCTTCAGGATGGAATGGATCATGAATGTGATCGTCGTCTTACCCTTGGTACCGGTGACTCCCACAAGATCCAGCCTGTCCTCGGGATGCGCATAAAAAGCCGCAGAAAGAAGAGCTATAGCCTTCCTGGTATCCTTGACCGTTATGACGGTAACATCATTCTCAGCGGCTTCTTCTATAAGCTCGGCATCAGGATGACCGTCTCTGTCCTGAT
>CACZPC010000133.1 GCA_902782985.1 Oscillospiraceae bacterium | reverse complement strand
TTCGAAGAGAATTTCCCGTACGTGGAGACGGACGATCAGCTTCGTGCCATCGCTGATATCAAGAAGGATATGGAAAGCGATACTCCCATGGACAGACTCCTGTGCGGAGATGTCGGCTTCGGCAAGACGGAGGTTGCTTTCAGAGCGATATTTAAGTGCGTCACTAACGGTAAGCAGGCATTTATGCTGGCTCCGACGACGCTTCTCGCGCAGCAGCATTTCGACAACTTTCTGGAGAGGCTTCACGGTTTCCCAATGAAGGTGGTCCTCCTTTCCAGATTCGTTCCCGCTGCCGTAATGAAGCAGAATATAAAGGACATCAAAGAAGGTAAGGCGGATGTCGTCATAGGTACACACAGGATCTTATCCAAGGATGTAGTGCCGCATGACCTGGGATTACTTGTCGTAGATGAGGAGCAGAGATTCGGAGTCAATCACAAAGAGCAGATCAAGGCCATGCGTAACAACATAGATGTCTTAACGCTTACTGCAACTCCTATCCCAAGGACACTTCATATGTCCATGTCGGGGATAAGGGATATCTCGGTCCTCGATGAAGCGCCCATGAACCGCCGTCCCGTTCAGACATATGTTATGGGATATGACGAGGAGATAATCACACAGGCCTGCTTAAGAGAGATCTCCAGAGGAGGACAGATATTCTATCTTTATAACAAGACTGCGGATATCGATCAGAAGGCTGCGCAGCTCGAAAAGCTCATGCCGGGAGTAAAGGTCTTATACGCACACGGCAAGATGAGCGAGCACCAGATGGAGAGGATAATCGAATCTTTCATAGTGGGCGAAGCGGATATCCTTGTCTGTACGACCATAATCGAGTCCGGTGTCGATATGCCTAACGTCAATACAATGATCGTAGAAGACAGTGACAGGTTCGGTCTTGCGCAGCTCTATCAAATCAAGGGAAGAGTCGGAAGATCCGACAGACAGGCATATGCTTATATTACATATAACCCCGACAAGGAGATGAACTCCGATGCAAGGAAGCGCCTTATGGCCATACGTGAATTCACGGAGCTCGGTTCAGGTGTTAAGATCGCACTTCGTGATCTGGAGGTTAGAGGCGCGGGTAATCTCTTAGGTGCAGAGCAGCACGGACAGATGGATGTCATAGGTTACGAGCTATACTGCCGACTTCTTGACGAAGAGATAAAGCTTCTTAAAGACGGCGACAGTAACTTTGCTCTTCCTGATATTTCGGTCAATATGGAAGTCGACTTCGATTCTTATATCCCCGTATCTTATATTGAGGATGAGGAATCAAGAATGGCCGCATACAGAAGGATCGGATCCATCTCCGATCAGAAGGATTATGATGATTTCCTTGACGAAGTAACAGACCGCTACGGTGACCCGCCGAAGGAAGTCAATTTCCTTGCAGGTGCGGCACTTATCCGTGCACTTGCAGGTCAGGCGGGCTTTGAGAGAGTATGCTTCAAGGATGCAGGCGTACTTATGTATTTTGCTTCCGACCGCAAGATGAATATGCCTGCTGTTGCAGCTCTTATCGGTACTCCGGAATATGCGGGAAGGATCCTTGTATGTGCTCAGGGCAAGCCTTATCTTCACTATAAACCCAGGACCAACAGGCACGATAAGACCGTAGATGAATCGATAAAACTGTTGAAGATCCTTATAGAGAATAAGGATATCAAGAAGAAGGAATAACCGGTTCTTTGTGATAGAATAGATAACTGATAAACGCCTCCATAGTTTAATGGATAGAACAGCAGTTTCCGGTACTGCTGGTACGGGTTCGATTCCTGTTGGAGGTGCCAGGTGCTCATAAACCCTTGCTCGCTCAGGTCCTCGACACTTCGTGTCTGCGGAATGTCGCTCGCAAGGGTTTATTCGCACAGAAATTTGTATCTGCAAACAGTGAACGATATAATCATCTCGAAGAGATAAGGATAGAAGGCAGTGGTTAAGAGAGTAATAGTCGAATCCTATAACAGGGATTGGAAGAAGGATTTTGAAGATATAAGATCCGAGCTTATGGCTGTACTGGAAGGCAAGGTCATAAGTGTAGAACATGTAGGCAGTACTTCAGTTGAAGGCCTTTCGGCTAAGCCCGTTATCGACATCGATGTCGTTATTGAAGATGAGGATGCTTTCCCCGAGGTCAAGGCTGCTATGGAAAGCATAGGCTATACTCACGAAGGCGATCTCGGGATAAAGGGAAGAGAAGCGTTCAAATACACAGGCAAAGAGCATTTAAGGAAGCATCATTTGTATGTATGTACCAAGGATGCAGATGAGCTTAAGCGCCATATATCATTCAGGGATTATCTCCGAACACACCCTGAAGCTGTAAGAGAATACGGCAGGATAAAGGAGGAAGGCGCCAAGCTCTATCCTCTTGATATCGATAGTTATATTGAGCACAAGGC
>CACZPC010000132.1 GCA_902782985.1 Oscillospiraceae bacterium | reverse complement strand
GATCGAGGGTCTTAAGGTTGACCAGTGCTGCATCGGTTCCTGCACAAACTCTTCTCTTTACGATATGCTCAAGGTTGCTGCTATCCTCAAGGGACACACAGTTCACCCTGATGTATCTCTTGTTATCGCTCCCGGCTCCAAGCAGGTATTTAATATGCTCGCTGAGACAGGTGCTCTTGCAGATATGATCGAGGCAGGTGCACGTATCATCGAGTGCGGTTGCGGTCCTTGTATCGGTATGGGTCAGTCTCCCAAGACAGACGCCGTATCCTTAAGAACAAATAACAGAAACTTCTACGGAAGATCCGGAACAAAGTCAGCTTCCATCTACCTTGTAAGCCCTGAGGTTGCAGCAGTTGCAGCTATCACAGGTGTTGTTACAGATCCCGCTGACTTCGGTGAGCCCCCTGTAGTATCCATGCCTGATTCTTTCAAGGTAAATGACAACATGGTCATCATGCCTGCTGCGGATCCTTCTGACGTTGAGGTCGTAAGAGGTCCTAACATCAAGCCTTTCCCTGCACACCATGCTCTTGCCGAGAACGTTGAGGGTAAGACACTTATCAAGGTCGAGGATAATATCACGACTGACCACATCATGCCTTCCAATGCGAAGCTTCTGCCTTACAGATCCAATATCCCTTATCTTGCAGATTTCTGCCTCACACCTTGTGACGAAGAGTTCCCCGCAAGAGCTAAGGAGAACAACGGCGGATTTATCATCGGCGGATCCAACTATGGTCAGGGTTCATCCAGAGAGCATGCTGCTCTTGCACCCCTTCAGCTTGGTGTTAAGGGTGTAATCGCGATCTCATTCGCACGTATTCATATGGCTAACCTTATCAATAACGGTATCCTTCCTCTTACATTTGCCGATGCTTCCGACTATGAGAAGATCGGTATGCTCGATGATCTTGTGATCGAGAATGCAAGAGAGCAGGTAAAGGCTGCAGTTGACGGTAAGCCCGTAACAGTTAAGAATGTCACACAGGGTTATACTTTCGAGACTAACCTTGTCATTTCCGATCGTCAGGCAGGCATGCTCCTTGCAGGCGGTCTTCTTAACTACACAAGGGAGAATAACTGATAATTACTCTTCCTTTTTGAAAGGAGTGTCCTTCCGATGGACAGTAATGAGAAAAAAGTGCTTCTCGGTAAGATCACCGAGGCAGCGTCTACAAAATCACATATAAGCCCGGAGCTCTTTACCAAGTATGATGTAAAGAGAGGACTTCGTAATAACGACGGTACCGGCGTACTCGTAGGTCTTACCGAAGTAGGCGAAGTAATGAGTTATATCATCGACGACGCAGAGCGCGTTCCCGTCGAAGGTAAGCTCTTCTATCAGGGCTACGAGATCTCGGATCTTGTTAAGGGCTTCTACGGCAAGAGATTCGGTTATGAGGAGATAGCATTTCTTCTCCTTACAGGCGAGCTTCCTACAGAAGGCGAGCTTAAGTCCTTCAGAGAGCTTCTCTCTGACAGACGTCCTCTTCCTGCAGGTTTTACGGAAGATATGATCCTTAAGGCTCCCAGTCCCGATGTCATGAATAAGCTCGCAAGAAGCGTTCTTGCTCTTTATTCCTACGATGACGATCCCGAGACAAGGACTAAGGCAAATATCGTAAGACAGTGCGTAGAGCTGATCGCCAGATTCCCCGTACTTATCTCATACGGTTATATGGCCAGAAGGCACTATGTAGAGCATCAGAGCCTTTATATCCATGATCCCAGGCCTGAGTACAATACAGCCGAGAATATCCTTCACCTCATAAGACCTGACGGTGAGTTCAATGAACTTGAGGCAAGGATCCTTGACCTGGCTCTCGTACTTCACGCGGAGCACGGCGGCGGTAATAATTCGTCTTTCGTAACTCATGCCGTATCTTCAACTGGTTCTGATACATACTCCGTAATCGCGGCTGCAGTAGGTTCTCTTAAGGGTCCTCAGCACGGCGGTGCCAGCAATAAGGCATATGCCATGATGAAGGAGATGAGCGAGAATGTTAAGAACTGGAAGGATGACAGTCAGGTAAGAGATTATCTTGCATCTATCCTTAAGAAAGAGGCTTTCGACAGATCAGGTCTTATCTACGGTATCGGACATGCTGTCTATACTCTTTCCGATCCCAGGACAAGACTTCTTAAGCAGTATGCTAAGGAACTTGCCGTTCAGACAGGTAAGGAGGATATGTTCGAGCTCTACGAGAATGTCGAGCGTCTTGCACCTGATGTATTCCATGAGGTCAAGAAGAATGACAAGATCGTATGTGCTAATGTCGACTACTATGCCGGATTTATATATTCCATGCTCGGTATCCCGCCGGAG
>CACZPC010000131.1 GCA_902782985.1 Oscillospiraceae bacterium | reverse complement strand
TCTCTACAGGTACAAGTGTTCCGATCTGACGCTCGTATCCGTTACCGATACGGACCTGGCTGCCACTTATCTTAATACGGGTTTTGACATATGTTACAAAGAAGATGAAGGCTTCTTGTGTATATACGGCAGTACCCAGATAAGTATTATAGATACGGAATACTGGTATGAGATATCCTATATTCGGGATGCAGTCTGTTATCATCCTGGGACTGACAGATTATTTGTGTTATGTTACGACCCGGATATCAATGAGACACATATCGCCTCGTTCAGGCATTATACCGTCGAGGAACTCGTGGATAAGGCGTATGAAGCGGCAGGCGACAGTGAGCTTCCCGATGCGGTCAGAGCTCAATACGGTATCTGATCATTTTATAAAACGGCAATCTGAAAGGGATCGTCTCGATCGACGATCCCTTTGCTTTGTCATCTGAAAGTCTTTTTTGCCGGTTTATAAAGTCTGTCGAATACTTCCTGACTTATGATGTAGATATCGTGAACATCATCTTCTCTGTATGCGATATAGTCGCCGGGTCTTCCGGAATAGTACTTGTCGTCATCCCAGGCCGTGAAGAGTTTTACGTATTCCGTAAGGGGACGTGCGAATATCTTGGTCCTGCCTATTCCGACTACGGCATTTGCATATTCGATAACGCTCTTCTTTTCCTTTGTAATAAGATTTTTGATCGTAGGCGAATACTCGAATGTCCTGCTGTATTCTCTGCCGAAGTCCAGATAGCTGGTCCTGAGCTTTTCCTCCTTGATAGGATAGATCTCGCCCTCGATGCCTATCATCAGATATGTATCGGCTTCTATTACGATATCGATATCACCTTCAAGTGTTCTTATCTCCACGGGAGTATTAAGAGGGAAGATCTTCGTGAGCTTGACTGCTCCGACTTCCTGGGGGATCTTCTCGTATTTTTCCATACCGATCCTGCTGAGGGTCGTTTCCTTGGCATATATTACCGTATACATATCGAAATACTTTTCGATCTTCTCGGTGAAGAGCTCTCCGGGGGTGACATTGATCTTATCGGGGAAGATCATACCGCCGGCTTTGAACATGTGTCCTCCGCCTCCGCCGATCCCGCTGCTAACGAAATTAGCAAGTTCATCGGCATGGACCTCCTCGCTGCAGCTTCGAATGGAAAATTTGATCTCCAGAGGACTCGAGAAATACGAAATGCACACATTGACCTTCTCGGCCTCAAGTGCAAAATCACTTATTACACCGAGTATGGTGGGGTCGCATTCCTCGGCTTCGATGATCATACACTTTCTCTTTTCGATGTAGTTATATCCGAGGATGGCCTTGCCGGTTATCTTCAGTTCATCGAGTGAGAGGTTGGAATTGCTCATCTCGCGGATAAGTGACATGTTGGCATTAAGCGTTTCGAGCATATCTCTGTCCAGCGGATGGTTGATCTCCGTGAGCTTATTTGTATCGGTATAAAGACCGAAGTACATGGCCGTAGCGACATCTTCGTTGACGTTAACATCGAATCCTTCATCTCTGAGCATATCCCAGATGACGGTAGCACAGCTGCCGAGGTTGCTCTTCACGGTATTAAGTTCCGGCAGGGGACCTGCTTTCTGGTGATGATCTATGACCGCGATATTAGCAGCAGGTGTATCAGTTACATTGCTCTGTCCTGCCTGACAGTCGACCAGCACGAGAAGTTCAGGCTCATGGGTAAGATCGGGATCATACTCGACCGGGATGTGGAGCCTTTCGATCATCATGAGAAGATTATATTTGGAGATCTCCCTGGCGCCTCTGTATATGAAACGCGGGGATCTGCCGTTTTCCTTGAGGTAATAATAGAGAGCATATCCCGATGAGAGTGCGTCGGCGTCAGGGTTATCATGACACTGGATTATGATGTCGTCATATTTTAATAGCTCGTTGAGTTTCACTTATATGCCCTCCGTAATCGTAGAATATCTAAATAAGATTTTATCATTGTAAGCCCCGGATGTATAATCATAATCGGAGGGAAGATATGAAGAGGTTTTTCAGTGTGGTCGGTCAATTTGCGGCGTGGTTCCTGTTCTGGTTCTTCGTGAAGTACCGGTATCTTGTCGCGTTATCAGTCTTGTTCCTGGTGATCGGAGCATTCTTTAAGCCGTGCTTCCTGATAGGAGTGATACTGGCATGCGTGACCGGTATTCTTGCTCTTGTAAGGACGTTTCTGAAGCTTGTCGAGCTCGGTATCTTTACTGCGACGATGGCAGGTGCAGGAGCCGTGGCCTCAAAGATGAATTCTTATAATGATAAGGTCAATAAAGACGATCCCAACAGGATGAGATCGATATAAAAAGTCCGCCGACAGTAATATCGACGGACTTTGATACTTATATGTGAAGAGGGCGTTATTCCTTTATGGCGCCGTCTTTCTTCAGTGACGGGAAGAAGATAGTAAGAAGCGTACCGATAACGAGTACTGCTGTTACGGCAAGACCGCCTTCGAGACCGAAGTCACCGCCGTTTATTAATGTCTTTCCGGCGTTGAAGGATGTGGTCAGGAGGTGGGGGCCCGTGAACCCGCCGCTTACGAGGATACCGTAGATGTTGCCCTGAGCAAAATTCCATACGCTGTGGATGGCGCTTACGAGCCAGATATTACCTGTCCTCAGGAAGACTACTCCGGCAAATATGCCGAAAAGCGTAAGGTTGACGAAAGCGAGCGGGGAGATACCGCTGTTGCCCAGGTGGATGGAAGCAAATGCAAGTGAACTCAATATTACTGCTACAGGTACGGGAAGTTTACGTGTCATTGATACGAGAGTGAAGCTCCTGCAGACTACCTCCTCGGACATGCCCTGGATGCACCATCCGGCGATAATCGCAAGAAATAAAGGTACATTCAATGCTTCGTGATTGATGCTCAAAGAAGCGGAACCCGTTACTGCCGCGATGCCTACGGCTGCGGAGAAGATCGCCAGGCCTGCAATGATACCGATCAGATACTGCTTAACGATGCCTTTCTTTGTGTAGCCCAAAGTGATGAGCTTTCTTTTCTGATAGAAGACCGCGACGAGTGTCGCAAGGAGCGTATACACGATTCTTGTGCAAAGATCTATCGGCATGAACCAGTCTTGCTGTGCCAGCTCCATTATCGTCATCTTGCCTCCGGAAAAGCCGGAGATAATACCGGCAAGCAGGCCTGCACCCATTCCGTGTGCGACAGCGCCGGAATAAAATACTCCGATGAAGAGAAGACACTCGAAGATGGCGATGGCCGCCTTGTTCTTAACTTTCAGAAGATGATATGTGTCTTTTGCCTGAAGTACCGCCTCGGGCATCTTGATCTGATTAGTCATATTATTCCCCCCTATATGATCGGTTGTTCCTACGAATACATAATAGCAACAGGGAGTTAATTCTTTTTCCGATTATGTTAAAGAAAAGGTTAATTATTGAGTTTTAGTCAGTTTTATTAATGTTTTCTAATTTAATGTTGAACCCATTTCTGATAATATCTACACGTGTTTTTATGACCGAAAATATCGATTTGATGAATATATAAAGAAGAGAGTGATCATATGAAGACCAGTTTTTCTACATTAGCGTGTCCTGACTTTTCATGGCAGGAGATCTATTCGATGGCTAAGGATTTCGGCTTTGACGGAATCGAGATAAGAGGCCTTGGTGAAGATATCTTCTCAGTTAAGGCTCCTCCTTTCAGAGATGAGAATATAGATGCTACGGTAGCTAAGCTAAGGAAGCTCGGCCTTGAGATATCATGTCTTTCTTCCGGCGAGCCTGTTTATGATCCCGCTACGACCGATAAGGCCATAGAGGAGATCACTGCTTATGCCAAGCTCGCCAATAAGGTAGGTGCAAGCTTCATCCGTGTATTGGGCGACCGCGATCCCGCTCCTTCGCGTGAGATCGACGATAATGTCGTTATCGAGACAATGAAGAAGCTCGTTCCCGTTGCCGAGGAATATAATGTTACGCTCCTTCTTGAG
>CACZPC010000130.1 GCA_902782985.1 Oscillospiraceae bacterium | reverse complement strand
GTCCAGAACTTGCCTTCGGTATACTGCTTTGTCCCCTTTACCTGAACGATCAGCCTCTCCTTATTTCCGGGCTCAAATGTATGTACCACCGGATACTGACAGGTCTCTTCGCACCATGCATTGAAACCGATATGTTCCGACAGTCCCATGCCGTACCACTTGCCGCCGTGTATGCTGTGAAGTTCATCAACTATCTTACGGTCGTATTTGATGCATTCATTTATCTTATCTCCGAGCGTCATGGCATAAGTACTGCCTATCCCGGCAAAGCCGTGATTGAGAGACGTTAAGAGCCACATTCTCTGAACATTCAGATTCGCCGTCAAAGGCAGCCATATCAATTCATAGAATGCGAATTTGGTATTACCCTTTAGCTTATAGTGAAGCTTATCCGCCATATACATCAGCTTCTCTGTCTTTTTGAGCATATCGAAGCACTCGTTATAAGCAAAACCGGAATATACAAGATCGTTCATTGCCTCTGTCCTGCAAGCTGAAGTGATCCTCGTATAGCCCTTAAGAAGCTCCTCACATTTCCTGAGATCGGACGGAGCGATCTTACCCTTAAAATTCCTTTCCACCATGAGTCTGGTATACTCAGATGCACTGTCGATATTGGATGTTCCCCACTTATCGAAATCATATGCAAGCTCAAGAAAATAAGAAAGCGGATACTCGTTGCTGAATATATCTCCCACATTAACGATCCACAGATCTCTGATACCGAAATCATATGCAGTCGTCATCTGCTCCCAGACCTTGGAAAGATGCGTTGTATTGAACCACTCAAATGATCTGGGAAGGCCGTGATAGTCGAAATGATAATACATGCCGTATCCGCCTTTATGAGATCTCATAGCCTTGGTAGGAACGGTCCTTAAGTTACCGAAATTATCATCACAGAGCATCAGGGTAACGCCTTCAAGCTCGGGATCCCCCATGAGTCCTTCAGTCTTATCGTCTCCGTAGAAATAGGGCTCGACTTCCTTATAGAGTGCGAGCATCCTCGGCACCTCATCAAGGTTCTCGTTTACATTCTTCCTGATAAGGGAATTCTGTGTCTTCAATACCTTTCGAAGAAGATCGATATTATCCTTGAGCGTTGCATCCTTGCCCATGATGGCTGTATCTGCTTCGCCCCTCATACCTACCGTAATTACATTTTCGTATTTACCGCTCCTCTTAAGTCCGTCATCCCAGAACTTTGTAATACCCTCCTCATTAGTAAGGAAATTCCAGGCATCACCATACTTCGACTTGGGACCTCTGAGATATTTATATTCCTCACCCTGTCTCAGGCACGGCTCGTGATGGCTCATACCCATGACCACGCCCAGCTCATCGGCAAGTTCTTCGTTCTTAAGTCCCGGACCGTCGTTCGGGAAGATCGCCGACCACATAGCGGGCCACAAATAGTTACCCTTGAGTCTTAAGAGCAGCTCGAATACATGCTCATATACCTTGGCATTAAAGCCGCCGTAATTACGGTTACAGAAATTACCGAAAGCAGGCCACTCGTCATTTATGAAAAAACCTCTGAACCTGACTGAAGGCTCCTTGGAAACGTAGCAATAAGACTTCGGGAACATATATCTGTTCAGCTTAGCGGGCTTGATGTCGAGCCAGTCCGTAAAAGGAGATACTCCTATAAGTTCCGAGATCTTAAAAAGGCCGTAGATCGCACCGCGCTTATCACTTCCGGTGATCTTCAGAGAATCGCCGTCGACCCTGATCTCGTATACTTCGCGCTTTCCTCCGAAGATATCTTTGACACTGACTTCGATCGGATAATCGACCTTGCCCTTGGTAAGTACTGCCGGCTCCTCCCCGAATACCGCCTTCATGTCGCCGGCTACTCTCGCCGCGATCTTCCGGACTCCGCTCGGCTGATCCTTATCTACTATGAATGCGATCTTACCTGTCTTTATATTTTCGCTCGAAATGATATATCCCATGATCATATATTCCTTTACGTTTATTACTTGTATACAAGTATACTACATTTGACTGCTTCAATCCATCTAAATTATCCTTGTTATTCATATCGGTCACAGGACATGATCACATGACCCGATAAAAGCCTGTACATAATCTTTCAGAGGACCGTCTTCGATGATCTCACCGCTGATCTTGCCGTCATAGACTCCTTCGACGACCATGGCTTCGCCGTCTCCGTAAACAGCTAATCTGATATTCGAATCCCATATCCCGTCCTCGGAAACAAGGTATACTCCTATACAATCATCAACATCACTGAAGTCCGTTCGGCCGTCTATCTCCCGGCTGTCCGAGTACTCAATAAGTTCCGCCATAATATCATCATCGAATTCCACTTCGGTATAGTCTCCGCTTTCCGGATCCATATACGGATCATCCATACTGAACCTTGTCGCCAGCGCCGCCTTGTCCGCTTCATAGGTGTAGAATTCGATTATCTCGTCCTGCGCATCCTCCGGAACATATATATACGGATGAGACTCATTGATATTGATTATTGCATACATATCATAGCCCGTCTGATTCTCCAGAGAATAGACATATCTGCCTCCCAGCAGCGCCGCCTTGGTAAATCGCGGATCAGAGGAGATATCATCCACCTTGAAGAACAGATCATGGCAATGGATATATCTCACATCATCCACCATGATGGCATTTGACCAGTCCACCCCTTCGATCTCGCTTGCAGTCTCGGGCATACGCGCTCTTTCGACGGAATACCAGATACAGCCGATGATGACTAAGACTGTAGGAATGATGATAAAGAGCACAAACTGTATCGACTGTAATACCGCAAATACTTTAAGTACAGCATGAGTCTTCTTCTTTTTATGCTTACGTACCAGCCATATGGAATCAAGCGTTATCGTCGAGATGATCACGATACCCAGGTATATCATCAGACATATGAGCACGAAGATACCGACGGTTGCGAATACCATTGAAATAAAAGCCATGATACCCCCCTGAACCTTCGAAAAGATAACTGTTTCCGAACTTGAGGCAAGTATATCATAAAGGCTTCTTCAAAGATTAAAGAAGTCTGAGGAAATATTGGTATAACTATTCATACTTCGTTCACGGGAATGCAATATTAGCTCTTTATAATTAAATCATACGAGAGAGATCCATACCCTCCGACTCGTATGCGAAGTCATAAGCTTACATAAGTTTAGTCCCCGGAACTCCTATCCCTGATCACCTCCTTCAACGATCATCAGGATAGGAGTTCACTATGTTTTTGTTTATTTCTTATCAGAGAAGCGGGCAAGAAGCGGACGTGCAAACTTCCTGTTGAAGAAATCTACCAGAGGTCCCATGAAAAATGCCGATATGATAGTGCCGGCTCCGGGATACTGTCCGTCCTTGGCTCCGAGATAAACGCAGATCGTACCGATCAGGACACAGATGATATCAGTGCCTATACGAACGAATCTGAACTGCCACTTGGTCCTGTTGGAGATGATTATCGGGATCGCATCATAAGTCGATACGCCGAGATCCGACGTCATATAAAGTGAAGACGCAAAGCAGATGACAAGTACGCCTGTTCCCAGGAATATGCAGCGAAGCGCAAAGCTCGGATCAGGAGCGAAATGAGATATCACCTTCTCCGAGAAATCCACTATATATCCCGTAAGAAACAGATTTATAAATGTAGCTATGCCTATGTAATGTTTATCAAGAAAGAGATCCGCGATAAGCAATACGACATTGATCATTATGTAGAATGTTCCGAAAGACAGTCCCGGAGTGATCTTTCCCCAAAGTCCCCATGCCAGGCACTGGAACGGATCTACACCGAATCTTGCACATTTAAAGAAGCCGACGGCGATAGAGCACAGTAGCACTCCGACGATCGTCATTATTATCCTCGGCAGGAAATTTTCAGGTTTTTTGATACGCATGGAGGCATGATACAGCCGGTAAAGCTTTTTCACAAGACGGCAGAAGAGCCTTTCGAGGATAAAAGAGGAGATTTTGGAAAGCAATGACATTTTTCTTGTATTTTCCCCTTATATGATAGGGCAATATATTTATTTTCTGTTATACTCATAAAGGCGTCTTCCGAGACGCTATATTTACAGAAGCAATGTGAGGAGTTACAAAATGCCTGTTACAGAGTATTTGGAAAGAAACGCTAAGCTTTACGGCGATGAAGTCGCACTTGTCGAATTAAATCCCGAGCAGCAGGAGACTGCCAGGGTCACCTGGAAGGAATATGAACTTATCCAGCCCACTGATACTCAGGCATACAGAAGAGAGATCACATGGAAGGTCTTCGACGAGAAGGCAAACCGTCTTGCAAACATGCTTATCTCAAGAGGCATCAAGAAGGGCAACAAGATCGGTATCCTCATGATGAACTGCCTCGAGTGGCTTCCTATCTATTTCGGGATCCTCAAGTCAGGTGCTATTGCCGTACCATTGAATTTCCGTTATACATCAGATGAGATCCTTTACTGCTCCAATCTGGCAGAGCTGGATATACTTTTCTTCGGTCCCGAATTCATCGGACGTATAGAGAATATCGAAGCTCAGCTTCACAAGAACAGAGCACTTATATTCGTAGGAGATACATGTCCCACATTCGCAGAGGACTATCGTTCCCTCACAGCTGACTACTCAGGAACATCTCCTAATGTAGCCATCACGGATGACGACTTCGGAGCCATCTATTTCAGCTCCGGCACCACCGGCTTCCCCAAGGCTATCCTTCATAAGCACAGAAGCCTTATGCATGCAGCTGCAGTAGAGCAGAAGCATCATTCCACCGGAAGAGATGACTGCTTCCTCTGTATCCCGCCCCTTTACCACACAGGCGCTAAGATGCACTGGATGGGCAGCCTCGTGGCAGGATCCAAGGCAGTACTCCTTAAGGGCACAAAGCCTCAGTATATCCTTCAGGCAGCTTCAGATGAGCACTGCACCATCGTATGGCTTCTTGTACCGTGGGCACAGGATATCCTCGATGCTTTGGACCGAGGAGACGTAAAGCTCAGTGACTACAAACTCGATCAGTGGAGACTTATGCATATCGGTGCTCAGCCCGTTCCCAAATCACTTATCAAGAGATGGCTCGAGTACTTTCCCAATCACCAGTATGACACGAATTACGGTCTTTCCGAATCCATCGGTCCCGGCTGCGTACACCTCGGTGTCGAGAATGTACACAAGGTAGGTGCCATCGGTCTTCCCGGATACGGCTGGGAATGCAAGATCATCGATGAGAAGGGCGAGATCGTTAAGCAGGGCGAAGTCGGCGAACTCTGTGTCAAGGGCGACGGCGTAATGGTCTGCTACTACAATAACGAAGAAGCTACTAACGAAGTCCTCAAGGACGGCTGGCTCCTTACAGGCGATATGGGCCGTCAGGATGAGGACGGATTCATCTATCTCGTTGACCGTAAGAAGGATGTCATCGTCTGCGGCGGTGAGAATCTCTACCCTGTCGAGATCGAAGACTTCCTTATGAAGAATAATGCTATCAAGGATGCGGCTGTCATCGGTCTTCCCGACAAGAGACTCGGCGAGATCGAGGGCGCTATCATAGAGGTCAAGGAAGGCATGAGCCTTACGGAGGATGAGGTAAACGAATTCTGCCTTCAGCTTCCCAGATACAAGAGACCTCGTAAGATAATCTTCGCTCCCGTTCTTCGAAATGCTACAGGTAAGATCGAAAAGCCCAAGCTCAGAAGGCTTTACGGCCAGGAGCACCTGGTAGACTTCGAGAATCAGGACTGATCTGATAATACGGATGACAAAAGTGCCGCATCTTCCGCTACGGAGGGTGCGGTATTT
>CACZPC010000129.1 GCA_902782985.1 Oscillospiraceae bacterium | reverse complement strand
CAAGAAGCCAGGGGATGATGATGGATGTATCAAGTCCGCCTGAGTAAGCAAGTAAGAATTTTTCTTTAGCCATAGGGCACCTCCGATTTATCATGAATATTTATGCATAACTCTGTATAAACTTACAACATATTATACCTATGTATGCCATTCGTCAACACGAATATTGTAAGTTTTTTACATAACATAAACAATACAATAATTAATATCTATATGATAAAATCTAAATCGTTCTTTAGAAATTGAACGCAATATTATCGGTTTATGAGGAGAAGAAATCATGAAGTATTTTAAGAAGATCACAGCTGCTGCTCTTGCACTTTCAATGGCATTCGGTCTTACAGGATGCACAGGCGGTAAGCTCAGCGGCAAAAAGCTTGAAGCTAATGCCAAGAAATTTGGAGCAGATCAGGTTAAAGATGCCGATGAGTATGAGGACCTTTTTGATGACAGAGATCTTGAAGACGGCGTATATATCACGGTAAGCGGCAAGGATGTTAAGGATATTTTCAAAGTAGATACTGATTTCTCTATCGATGATCTTTATGACAAGACAATAAAGAAAGCTACTATCTTTTCTTTATTGAATGATGATGATGATTATTTCGTATTCGTATGTTCTCTTACATTCGGAAGCAAGAAGGATGCTCAGGAATATTATGACGAGATGATCGATGATATGGATGATGATGTATTTGAAGTTGAAGACGGTAAGGAGAACGGCGTTACTTATACTGTCGGTGTAGCAGAGGATTATTTCTACGAAGGCGGTACAGGTATTTACATGAACGGTTCTACTGTTGTTGTAGTACTTGCTGTCGGTACTGGTGATATTGATGATGCATACGATGTTATGGAAGAAGTTACCGAAGGATACGACCTTGTACTTCCTTCAGATATCTGATCGTATATTGATCTGAAACAGATGAGGCGTTCCGTTTTCGGGACGCCTTTTATATTATAAGAATATCTGATGTTTTGAATATCCGGACGGAAAATAGTACAATCTTAATTCGGAAGAATAATGATCAGAGGTGATGAATTATGGCTTATCCGTTACTTGAGAGCCCTATCGGCGAAAGCTATTATTTCGACGGAGAACTCATATATGCCGGTTCCGATATGGAAAAAGAGCTGTTTAAGCCTACGGATTCCGTTACATATTATGAAACAGTGAGGATCAAGGACGGTATATTGCTATATATCGAGGATCATCTTGCCAGACTTCAAAAGTCTGTTAAAGGTATTGAGGATTTCCCTGTAGATGTGTCTTTTATTGAGAAGGAATCTTATAAGTTCCTGCACGAACAATATCCCGACTTTAAGGAGGGGAATCTCAGGATCGTCCTTACTGAGGAACATATGCTTATCCATATATGCGAGGCGAATATTCCCTCAAAGGAGCATTTCGAGAAAGGTATCAAGGCTTCTCTTCTTAAATGGGACAGAGTCGATCCCAATATCAAGGTCTTCAGAGGTGACTATAAGAAAGCCGTTGCCGATGCTTTCGCACGAAGCGGTGCGTATGAACTGGTCCTTGCCGACAGTAAAGATAAGCTTTACGAAGGCAGCAAATCCAATCTTTTTGTCGTTATCGGCAACAAGGTCTATTCTGCTCCCGATAATAAGATACTTCTGGGCATAACAAGAAATAGAGTCATGTCTTCGCTTAAGCAGGCCGGAGGAGAGCTTGTGATCGATATGTTTACGTTGGATGAATTGAAGACACATAAGAATGCCGCTCTCTTTGTATCAAGCACGCCTTTCGACATCCTTCCGATAGCATCCGTGGATGATACGGTATTTGATTCGGCAAATGATCCTCTCATCAGGAATATTTCGAAATGCTATCTGGATCTTATCAGCAAATATATAAATGAAAGAAGGTAATATAAATGGATTCAAGAAAAGGTCAGGTATCGGTAACTACCGAAAATATCTTCCCGATAATAAGGCAGTGGCTGTACTCGGATCAGGACATCTTCATGAGGGAACTGGTATCAAACTGTGCCGATGCCATCGCCAAATATAAGAGACTTATCGAGCTTGGCAAAGCCGACGGTGATCTTAATGAAGATTACAGGATCAATGTCATATATGATGATGATGATAAGACCATTATCTTTGAAGACAACGGTATCGGTATGTCGGCTGAGGAGGTAGAGAAGTATATCAATCAGATCGCTTTCTCCGGCGCCATGGATTTTGTTACTAAGTATCAGGAACAGTCTACTGATAAGTCAGGTATCATCGGTCATTTCGGACTCGGATTCTATTCTGCTTTTATGGTAGCTGATGAAGTTACTATAGATACTAAGAGTTTTGTTGAAGGTGAGGAAGCCGTTCGCTGGACATCTAATGACGGTATGTCATATGAGATCTCATCTTCCGATCGTGCTACAAGGGGTACTGCCATTACATTAAAACTCTCAGAAGAGGCAGCCAAGATATTTGATACGGCTACTCTTCGCATGACACTTAGAAAGTATTGTTCCTTTATTCCTTCTGATCTTTATTTCATTGATAAGAAGGCCGACAGGATCCATATGGAATCCGAGGAAAAGAAGAGGAAGGAAGCAGAGGAAAAGGGCGAAGAATATACTATCTCCGATGTAAGCTATGCACCTTTGAATAATAAGGAACCCCTTTGGATCAAAAAGCCGTCTGAGTGTACTGAAGACGAGTATAAGCAGTTCTATCATTCTGTATTCAATGACGGTAAGGACCCTCTTTTCTGGATTCACCTCAATATGGATTACCCTTTTACTCTTCAGGGAATCCTTTATTTCCCCAAGACGGATAATGTATATCAGTCACTTGAAGGCAGGATCAAGATCTATAATCATCAGGTATTCGTAGCCGATAACATTGAGGAGATCATTCCCGATTTCCTTTTCCTTCTTCAAGGATGTCTTGACTGTTCAGACCTTCCTCTTAACGTATCAAGGTCAGCTCTTCAGCAGGATGAGTATGTAAAGAAACTCTCCGGTCATATCGTTAAGAAAGTATCGGATAAGTTGAATGAACTCTTTAAGAAGGAAAGAGAATCATTTGAGAAGTATTGGTCAGATATCTCCGTATTCGTTAAGTACGGCATGATGAAGGAAGAGAAATTCTACGAGAAGGTCAAGGATATCTGTCTCTTCAAGACTATCGACGGTAAGCATGTTACCATGAATGAGCTTACTTCCGAGAAAAAGCAGGTCAGATATACAACAGATGCCGTTGCTCAGGCTGCTTATATCTCAATGGCCAAAAACGAAGGATATGAAGTTGTTATACTGGATGAAGAGATAGATAATAATTTTATTTCCTTCCTGGAGTTCAAATATCAGGATATCAAGTTCAAGCGAGTGGATTCCGAACTCTCCGGAGAAGATTCCGATGAAGAGACAAAGAAATCACTTCGTGAGTTCTTCCGTAAGGCAGTAGGTGACAGCAAGCTTGATGTTGAAGCTAAGGCGATGGGTAAAGATTCCATGCCGGCTCTTATCCGTGAGTCTGAAGAGAACAGACGTATGCAGGAGATGAGAAAACAATATGAGCAGTTTGCGAGGATGACGGCAAAAGACGGAGAAGATCCTTACGCCAAACTTGATGAGATGTTCCCGCTCATACAGGAGCTTGTTATCAATACTGACAGCCCCGTTATCTCAAAGCTTACTGCCATGAAATCGATGGGAACAAAGGAAGAAGAGGCTGACAGACTTGCTCAGCATATATATGATCAGGCTAAGCTTGCTCACGGTTCTTTGGATAGCGAAGGCCTTCAGAGATTCCTTCAGTATAATTCAGAGCTTCTGGGCAATATGCTTGATAAGTAAGTAATATTCTTAATGACAAAAAAATACCTTCCATCATACGGTGGAAGGTATTTTTGTTTCAGACAGGAATCGTGCCCTGTACCGAGCGGAACGCAGGACTCTTTCTTTAACCTCTTTCATTAATGAATGTCGTCACTCTGTCATTTATTATCACAATAACTTCATCAAGATCTTTCTGCCCTATGAAGTAAGCAGGCATCTCTTCTTTAATTATTATCATTATCTCGGGATCAAGTGATGCAACCTGAGAGCATGAGTTGATAACTGATTCAAAATCATCGATCACGGATACAGGGATCTCTTCAGAAGGCATGGCTGTATCGATATATCCGTATGCAGATTGAAGTTCAAGGTTTTTGGTTATGAAGTAATTGATCTCGCTGAGCAGTATATTTGCCGAAGATTCAAATGAAGCTACTTGGATAGGTATAGATGAAGAGAGCGTTCCGTAGCTGTTTTGAATCTCATCAGAAAGCAGTGTTTGAATGAATCTTATACATGCATCTTTATTTTCGGTTTTAGCAGATACTGCAACAGAAGAGCTGACAGTTATCATCGGACCCCTGCCGTCTGCCGAAGGAATTCCCAGTATTGTGATATCGGTAAAATCGTCATTATAGTATTCTTCCAGAAGAGATCCGAATGAGATATTTTCCTTATATTCACCGACGGGATGAGAACTATCCGATGAGAAATCAAAGTAATCGACGATCTCATCTTCGGGAGAGATGACAGGATCAAATACATGATCGTTAACATATTGTGCTAATTCGCGGAACTCATCATTATCGTAATTGATGGAATCGCCGTCAGTAAGATCTCCGTTCATGGTACTGACGGCAGTAATGAAGAATTCGATCTGTCCCATGTCAAAAGGAGTTTCGCCGTTACATGGACCGTTAACAAAATCCTGATACTGATCGAAAGTGAAACCATACTGACCGTTATCAACCTCGGAAGCATGAGTCACGATACCGTTAATACCGACTGTCAGCGGTAATTGGTATAGCTTCCCGTTAACTTTTGCCGATTCGATTATATTGGTAAACAGTCCGTCAGAGCTGATCTCGGAAGAAAGATCGATGAGAAGATCATCGCTGTTAAGTTGATAATAAGATGCTCCGTCCAGAATGATATCCGGACCGTCACCCGAGATAAGGTCTATCGCCAATTGATTGGAAAGCTCAGTCTGTTCCTCCAGTCCGTCGATAGCAAATCCGTCAGTATAGGATCTGATCTTTCCTTCAAGGTACATCTGCATCATGGAGTAGCTGCTGTCTAACATGATATAACTGTCTTCATCAGTTTCATTAAAGTTACATACAGCTTCACAGAATGTATAATCAAATTCCGTAAGAGTAGCAGCTTTTATCAAAGTCTTTCCGGCATTCGGGTTACTGTCCTGTTTGTCAAGGTCGTAGAAACTTACTCTTGTCGTGGCTTCTCCGGCGCCGTCATAGAATGTAAAGACTCCTGTAAGAAGTATCTTATCATCAGTTATTGATACTACGGTCAGATCTCTAGTGTCGTATCTATTGATATTACATGAGTCGTAAGAGAAGATCTCGGTTATCTCTTTAGTATCAAAATCAAGTTTCTTGATTCCGTTACAATCCGTAAGTACATAACCGGTACCGTCAATATATGTAACATTGCAATAGCTGAAATAATTACTGAACCAGGACGTATCTTCCGTATATTGTGTAAGCGTGCCTGAATCCAGGTCCATAGAATAGTAGTATTTGTCGATCCTGTTTCTTGCAAGAAATCCTACCAGAGCTTTTCCTTCACCCGTATAAATGAAGTCCGAGGCTTCTGACGTCACAAGATCCGGCAGTTCCTGACT
>CACZPC010000128.1 GCA_902782985.1 Oscillospiraceae bacterium | reverse complement strand
GCTTTGATAGAGGGCAGCGGGCTTAAGGGATTTGCACTTGATGATTCGGGAGCTCAGGTATCTCCCAAGCATGCGGGATTTGTAGTCAATAACGGAGGCAAGGCTTCGGCTGCCGACGTTATGAGGCTTATCAGATATATTCAGGATAAGGTCTATAAGGATTCGGGCGTAAGGCTCGAGACCGAGGTTCGCCTTATCGGAGGGGACGGCAACTGATGGATATAGTGATCCTTACGGGATTGAGCGGAGCAGGTAAGAGCCAGGCGGCAGCATTTTTTGAGGATCAGGGATATTTCTGTATCGATAATGTCCCGCCGAGATTCCTTCCGGAATTTGCGGAGATCTTTTCAAAAGAAGACGAAATGACGAAGATGGAAAAGGTATGCTTCGTTGTTGATGTCAGGAGCCGTGTAATGCTCCAGGGATGGGGAGTAGCGATGCAGAAGCTCGACGAGATCCCCGGAGTCAACTATACCGTGATCTTCCTTGAGGCAAGTGATGATGTCCTAGTAAGCCGCTACAGACAGACAAGGCGAAAGCACCCTCTTATGGACGAGATGCCCCTGACGGATGCAATAGCTTCAGAACGAAAGCTCCTTCAGAACCTGAGGGCCAGAGCTTCCTATATAATCGATACCACAATGCTTACCAATGCGGCTCTTAAGAGGGCTCTTCGGGATTTCTTAAAGCAGGGTGAGCAGCTGAGCTTCCCGGTATTCGTCGAGTCTTTCGGTTTTATGTACGGTATTCCTTCTGACAGTGACTGCGTATATGACGTAAGATTCCTTCCGAATCCTTTCTGGGTGGAGGACCTTCGCATGTTCAGCGGCAAGGATCCGGAGATCGCCGCATATCTTGAAGATTTTGAAGAGACCTCTACATTCATGGAAAAGGTAAGTGATATATTCGACTTTATGATCCCCCATTATATCAAGGAGGGAAAGAGCAGGCTCAGCATCGGTATCGGATGCACGGGCGGACGCCACAGATCCGTTTATATCGCCGAAATGATCGGTAAGAGACTTCAGGACATGGGATATAATACCGTGGTCCATCACAGGGATATCGACAGAGATCCCAGATATATCAAAAAGGAAACAACGGATAATGCCTGATCACGATGAGAGCTTCAGCCGTGATATCAAAGCTGAAGTCATGAAGCACATCCCGAGGAAGGATGAATCATGTCAGGCCGTAATGGACGGTATAATAATGTCCTCCGGCGCCGACAGCAAGCAGAGTGATAATGTCATCGATTATGTCGAAAGGCTCCTGATGCGCGAGAGCGTATCCCTTTATTCCGATGTCTCGGTATATAAGGATACGGGTATAAACAGATACTTCCTCAGAGGCGTCTTTCTTGCCTGCGGATATTGTTCCGATCCGTCGATCGCATACCGTATCGAGCTCCATATCAAGGAATCCTGGGCTGCCCCCATCGTTGAAGATATGCTGGCAGAGGCGGATGTACCCTGCAGAAGGACGTCGCGCGGCTCGGTCACCGTGATCTATATAACGAACGGAGATGCCGTCTCCGATTTCCTGGGCATCATCGGCGCGGATCTTAAAAGACTTGAATTCGAGAACAAGAGAGCCGAGAGAGAAGTTATCGGGAATGTGACGAGGGCAGTCAATTGCGATTCCGGCAATACCAAGAGACAGGCCGAGGCAGGCGCCGCCCGAAATGAGCTTATATCCAAACTGATGGCATCCGAAGCAGCGGCATCGCTTCCTCCCGAACTTGCCGAAGCGGCCAGGGTCAATCTCGAGAATCCCGGAGCATCCATCGCGGAACTCGGAAAGCTCATGGATCCCCCCATCGGGAAATCCGGTATGAATCACAGAATACAAAAGCTTTTGGAAATCGCAAAGTCTATTGATTGAGATATTGCGGTAATCTGTGATATTATGTATTTTGCTTTTTTGTAAGCATCGGGGGGAAATGGAGAGTAATGAACCTAAAGGATCAATACATAGAGCCGGATAACTCGTATTACGAGCCATCTACGGATCCGTCACAAGGTACGATGAAGCTCGTCATAGCTCTGACAGTTCTGTCGGTGATCTTAACGTCTGTTCTCGCGATCGTATTTTTCAGACAGAAGAATGCGGAGAAGATCGAGGTCACTAACGTTATCGGAGGCACTGATGCCTATGTTTCCGTGGCCACGGCCACTCCCACTCCGGTACCTCCGATCCAGTCTTTCCAGAATCCTCTTCTTTATCCCGCTACGGCGATGATCAATACCGAGACAGATCAGGAGATCGATGCCGACTGCGTTCCCTCATTAAGAGGACTTACCCAGAATGTTATCAACGGTGCGGTCATCGTGACCGATTATCAGAGAGAGAATGAGATATACATGGGCGATCCGCTGGAGTACAGCTCCGTTGCCGGGATCACCACATTCAGAGGCAATAATTTCAGGAATACCGCTACTTTCGGCTGTTTAACTCCTCTTGACGGTACGGTCGATACGATCACTCAGGTATGGGAGTTCTCCGGTACCGGTTCGCGTCTTGCTTCATCACAGACTTTCGAATGGGAGGGATTCCAGCTTACGGGGCAGCCGCTTGTCGTAAGGTGGTCTTCAGATGTAAGGACCAGCATGAATCTTTATTC
>CACZPC010000127.1 GCA_902782985.1 Oscillospiraceae bacterium | reverse complement strand
GATATCGGAGTCGATGTTGATCTTGCAGACTGCGAGCTTAGCTGCCTCACGGAGCTGCTCCTCAGGGATACCTACTGCATCAGGCATATTTCCGCCATACTGGTTGACCATCTTAACGAACTCCTGAGGTACAGAAGAAGAACCGTGGAGAACGATAGGGAATCCGGGAAGTCTCTTGATGCACTCCTCGAGAACGTCGAAACGGAGGGGCGGAGGTACGAGGATACCATCAGCATTTCTTGTGCACTGAGCAGCTGTGAACTTATAAGCACCGTGGCTTGTTCCGATAGCGATAGCGAGGGAGTCACAACCTGTTCTGTCAACGAACTCCTCAACTTCCTCAGGACGTGTATAAGCTTCCTTACCGGACTCAACTACGACCTCATCCTCTATGCCTGCGAGAGTACCGAGCTCAGCCTCAACAACAACACCGTGTGCATGAGCATACTCAACGACCTGCTTTGTAAGAGCGATATTATCCTCAAAAGACTTGGAGGAAGCGTCGATCATGACAGATGTGAAACCGCCGTCGATGCAGGACTTACAGAGCTCAAAAGTATCACCATGGTCAAGGTGAAGAGCGATCGGGATCTGAGGATTCTCCAAAACTGCAGCCTCAACGAGCTTTACGAGATATGTATGATTAGCATAAGCTCTGGCTCCCTTGGATACCTGAAGGATAACAGGTGATTCGAGTTCGCCTGCAGCTTCTGTGATACCCTGAACGATCTCCATGTTGTTTACGTTGAAAGCACCGATTGCATAACCGCCGTCATATGCCTTCTTGAACATTTCAGTTGTTGTAACTAATGGCATGTTACTGGTCTCCTTATGTATAAGAATTTTAAATTTGGATGTACCAAACCATATCTATAATACTTTTTTTCGGTAAATAATTAAATAACATATTAATTGATATTTCTGTTTTTTTGAATGAATTTTAAGAATAATCGCTCATTTGAACTGACTGCCTTTAAAATGATTATCATATCAAAATAACGGACTGCCCTGAGACAGTCCGTTATCTATCAGTATCATTTTTGCTTTACCGGATCAGAGTCCTGCCTGCTTCATAACCTCAGCGGCAAAATCGTCTTCCTTCTTCTCGATACCCTCACCGAGCTTGTAGTTAGTGAACCTTACTACAGAGATCTCTGTGCCAAGGTCCTTTGAAGCGGAAGCGATATACTGAGCAACAGTCTTCTCATCGTCCTTAACGAACTCCTGATCCTCGAGAACGTTGATCTTATAGAAGTTCTTGATCTGACCGGGAACGATCCTGTCAGCGATGATCTTCTCGGGCTTGCCCTCTTCAAGAGCCTTATTCGTGATGATGGCAACTTCCTTATCGATCTCTTCCTGAGGAACGTCAGCCTGAGCAACCCATGTAGGATTGGAAGCTGCGATCTGCATTCCGATATCCTTAGCAAAAGCCTTGAAAGCATCAGATGTGATAACAGACTCATCAGCAACTGCAAACTCAACGAGAACGCCTACCTTACCACCGGCGTGGATGTAGGAAGCAACTGCACCGTTAGCGGAAACCTCGTACTGAGCGAACCTTCTGACAGAAACATTCTCAGAGATGTCTGCGATAGCTTCCTTCGTGAAGACCTCAACAGTCTTGGAAGCATCATTGTAAAGAGCAGAAGCCTTAAGCGCATCGATATCAGCGGGCTTTGTAGCCATGATCTGAGCTCCGATAGCATTAACAAAGTTCTTGAACTTATCTGTGTTAGCAGCGAAGTCAGTCTCAACGTTAACCTCAACGAGGCATCCGGACTTACCGTCATCAGCGATAACGGAAGCAACTGCACCCTCTGCAGCTACTCTTGTAGACTTCTTCTCAGCCTTAGCCATGCCCTTCTCACGAAGCCATGCCTTAGCCTTCTCGATATCTCCGTCAGACTCTGTAAGAGCCTTCTTGCAATCCATGATTCCGCAATCGGTCAGTTCGCGGAGTTCTTTAACCTGCTGTGCTGTAATAGCCATATATTATTCCTCCGTATTCGTAATATCAGTTTTTATCTAAACAGATCAGATAGATCAAGCTTCCTCGGAAGCTTCTTCCTCAGCTGCAACGACTTCCTCGATGGACTCGGGCTCAGCTGCGGACTCCTCTGCAGCCTCAGCTGTCATCTCCTCAGCTACACCTGCATCAAAAGACTCGCCCTGGTTAGCCTCGATGACTGCATCAGCCATCTTGCCTGCGATGAGCTTAACAGCTCTGATAGCGTCGTCGTTACCGGGGATAACATAATCGACCTCATCAGGATCGCAGTTTGTATCAACGATAGCAACGATCGGGATATTGAGTCTTCTTGCCTCTGCAACTGCAAGGTGCTCCTTCTTTGTATCAACAACAAAGAGAGCTGCAGGAAGCTTGTTCATGCCAACAAGACCGCCGAGGTTCTTGTCGAGCTTCTCCATCTCGAGCTTGAGCTTAGCAACTTCCTTCTTGGGAAGAACGGAGAAAGTACCGTCTGTCTCCATCTCACGGAGCTCAAGAAGTCTTGCAACTCTTGTCTTGATTGTCTTGAAGTTTGTAAGAGTACCGCCGAGCCAACGGTTGTTAACATAGAACTGTCCGCAACGCTCTGCCTCTTCCTTGATGGAATCCTGAGCCTGCTTCTTTGTACCAACGAAAAGAATGTTGCCCTGCTCAGCGAGTTCCTTCATTGCATCATAAGCTTCGTCAACTTTCTTAACTGTCTTCTGAAGATCGATGATGTGAATTGTGTTACGCTCTGTGAAGATGTACTCCTTCATCTTGGGGTTCCATCTGCGTGTCTGGTGACCGAAGTGTACACCTGCTTCTAAGAGCTGCTTCATAAGAATTACTGGCATAAAAAAAATCCTCCTTGTTAATTACTTCTGCGACGCTTATGTCAAATTTTGACACACAAAAAGATGCATCGCATGTTTTTTATGCCCGAATATATTAACAAAAAGGAGTTTTGCAAGCAAGTGCTTTTTTCTACAATGAATCGATATTCTTCATTTACCGCAGGCCAGGATAATAAAGCTTTCAAGGCTCTTTCGATCATCGAGTGTACCGTGCTTTATCTCATAGTCTTCCTTAACACATTCATTGAAGAGCATCAGGAGCGTATTCATCTGAAATCTGCTGCTCTGAGAGAGCAATTTACCTGCTACGAAAGGCTGCACCTTAAGTCTAGATGCGATCTTACCGGCATCCCCTAAATCCTTGGCGCATATCAACTGTTTCAGATGCCTTAAGAGCATAAAACGGATACGCTGTGTAGGTTCCTTCATCATAATGAGGTTATTTAATATCATAAGAGCCTTGGCGGCATCCCCCTGACCTACGGCATCGGTGATATTAAATACCGAGCCGCCGATATCCGGCGGGCATATCCTTTCGACGAGTTCCATATCTACAAAAGTAACCTTCTCACCTACGCAGTACATGAGGATCTTATTGACTTCAGAAGATATCTTTCGCATAGATGAATCACAACGGCTCACGATACTCAGTGCTGCCTGCATTTCGATCTGAATACCGGCTTTTGACAGCACTCCCGCTATCCACTTACAGGATTTGTCATCATCCAGATAATTAAGCTCCGCTATTGCGCCGTTCTTCTTGAACGCATTCATAATGGATTTCTTACGCTTATCCACCTTCTCGGTAACAAACACGAGAACACTGCTGTCCGGCACCTCGGATATAAGCTTAATGACTGCATCCGCATCTGACGGAAACTCAAAATTCTTGACGAATACAAGTCTCTTGGAGCTCATCCACGGGGGCAGTTCGAGATTCTCTCTTATCTTCTCAATATCGAATTCCTTGCCGGCAAAATCAAGCTTGACCGAATCCATGGTCTCGGCACCTTCACCGAGATATTTCTTCTTTATGATCTCGATCTCCTTATCGATGAAGAAATCCTCTTCCCCGAATATAAGATAGAGTCTTACTTTACCGTCATCATTCTTGATGAGGTCGCTTAAGCCCTTGGAATCCAGGTATTCGGATGATTTTTCCTTTCGATATGCCATCGGATGACTCCTGTAATCTGCAGATCCATATCACTGCGAATTCATCGTTTGCATGTGCAAACAATATTATTATACATTAAATCCGTTAATGCCTTTTACGTCTTATTCCACAACATCATAAGAAGTCAAATATGCATCTCGCTCCTCAGGAGTGCCCGCTACAACGACCATGACATAAAAAGCATCACTGTCACCTACAAGCATATAAGAGAAGCATACATCGGTTCCCAACATTGTTACATCAAAATTCGCAGCAGTAAACGTATTACCTGCAACTTCATAATCGGTATACTCCAAAGTATACTCATACCCGTTATCCTGAAGAAAGGTCTCTTCGCCTGATATCACAGTATCAAAGACAATCTGAGCCGCGGATGTCCGCACTCCTCCGGTAAGGTCGAAATCGCAGAAATAGATGATATTATCACCAATACTCGCGTCACCAGAACAATACAAAAGAAGATATTCGGCGAGACCTTGCTGAGTCAAGGCCTGTATTTCAGGATCATCAGCTGCTCTGAATTCCATTCCTTCAGGGAGCAGGAAAACCAGATCGGTATCAGGGAGCTGAACATTATCGGAATCGGGATATATGTATCCTTCGTTGAGAGTTCCGCTTCCTGATGGAGCAGAAGGTGCCGCTGTAGGAACGGGGGTCGGCGTAGGAGTAACAGTATGTGATACGATAACCGAACCT
This sequence comes from Oscillospiraceae bacterium, assembly GCA_902782985.1. Classification (GTDB taxonomy): domain Bacteria; phylum Bacillota; class Clostridia; order Saccharofermentanales; family Saccharofermentanaceae; genus Saccharofermentans. The sequence continues at coordinate 18,617 of CACZPC010000127.1, read as the reverse complement.
GTTGCTATCATCTCATCATCAAGAGTGTAATATGTAAACACATAGATACCGTCAGGGAGTATCTCACCGTCGTTGCTGCTGTAGTAAGCTGCCAAGGATGTAGGATCTTCAGCATCGATAACATCATTCGATGTATAGATGACATTTCCGTCAAGCTCCACTGTCCAGTAATAATCCCACTGAAGCTGTTGTCCGTCACCGGTTATGGCAAGCTCACATTGAATATCGGAAGTATCATTAAGAGCATTAGTCGAATCCACGCCGAAGAACGTGATATCCCCTGCATAACTTGATCTTTCCTGAGCAAATTCAAACTCTTCAGACGAATAAGGAAAAAGATCCTCTACCTCGCTTATATTGGTGCATAAGGTTTTGCCTCCATCGGATATGAAATCAAATGTTATCCTGACCTCAACAGTATCCTTGCAGTCTTCTATAGCCTGCTCGAAAGCATTGATATCAGGGAAGAAAACATCTTCCGTTACCGATTCATAATCAACATATTCGAATATTACATCGATACATCCCTCTTTACCCATGAAATCCCCGTCATAGGAATCGGGATCGACCTCATATGTCAAGGTTGATGCGATAATCTCTCTGGCCTGATCTGCTTCTTCCGAAGAATCAGACGATAATCCGAGAATCCCCTCGAGATCCTCATCTTCTTTATCGGCGACTTTCATCAGCTTTTTATAGTCTCTGGCAACAACCGCCTTGCCGATAGCCTCTGCGGCATCTTCTACGGAATTTTGAAACTTCCCCGAGCACGAACATGTACTTAAAGCAAAAGAAGCACATAATAATATTGCTACTGCTCTTGTATTTCTTCTCATCTTATCCTCCTCTTGTCGTATTGCCGAGATGTCATGCAGCCGGTGATAACGAATTCAGGATATTATCACTTTCCGCTAAATCAGTAGTGAGCCAGCTGGCAATATATGTACTATCTTCGTCCCCTAAGAGCATATATGTAATACATATACTTTCACTGTCGGTCTCAGCCGTGAACCTGTTGACATAATATTCCCGATCACCGACCGTATAATAAAAACTCTCTTGAGTACAGGTGTATCCTTCAGCTTCATATTCGGCGATAAAATCATCCATGAAGCTGTCAATATAACTGATATTCACATCCGACGAACAATCTATATTTATTCCCACATCGATTATCGTTATCCGTGCGCCTTCACAAGGTCCGCCTTCATCTCCTGAGATTATCGTTATAACGGAATCCCCCATTCCCTCATCAACTGCAAGTTGAACTTCAGGTGAATCCGGAGCACAAAAATGCATATTATCAGGCTGTTCGATCACCAGATCACACTCCGGCAAAATGAGCTGATCACTATCCGAATAAATATACTGATCGCCAAGAGTCGAAGAAGGCGATACGGCATCATCAGCCGAAATTGTATGAGTTACATTTATCGAAGATTCTGCTATAAGTTCATCATCATCGGTATAAAACGAAAACGTATATGTCCCGTCAGCCATTAAACCGGTATCCGGATCCACATCCGTATAAGAGATATCAAGAGCTTCCGGGGCCAGAACATCGATCACACCTGAAGTGAACACCTCCGCTCCGTCCTTATCGACAGTGCAATAATAATGCCATGGCAGTCTCTGCCCGTCTCCTGTTACGGCAAGAGAACAATTGATCATACATATGTCGCAAAGCCCGAAGTTTCTGCTTATCTGATTATCTCCGGTAAATTCAAATTCTCCGACATAATCTGCTTCATTTCCTGCAAAATCCAGATCGAGACTCGAGTATGGATAAAGTGCCGTGATATCAGATATATTGGTGCAAAGCAGCTTGCCGTCCTCTTTGATGAAATAGAATGTTATGGTCGTTACTACCTTACCCTGACACAGAGCAAGAACATCACCGAACTCCTCAATGTCCCAGAAGATCGTTCTGTTTGAGACAGCCTCCGAATAATCGGAATAGGAAAAGGAAACATCCACACTCCCGCGGGTCCCCAGTGAATCCGATCTGAAGCTCTCCTCGATCACATCATAGGAAAGAGTCGATGCTATCAGCGCTCCGGCTTCGTTTTCTTCATCTCCGGTATCTTTAAGCAAGTCGAGGATATTCTGCAGCTTTCGATCGCCCTCGTCGGCAATCAACTCCAAACTTTCATAATCGCGGGCTACAGCTGCCTGTGCGATCTGATCGGCAGCCTCGACAAAACCATTCCTGAAGATCGCCGAACAGGAACAGACTGTAAGTGTGCATGACGCACCAAGCAGAAGCGCTATTACCTTTCGAACAGCACGCATATCAGTTATTAACGACCTCGATCTCGAACATCAGGATGTAATCATCGTGTTCCTGATAGACAATGACCTGGTAATAACCGGGTTCGAGAACGCTTCCGTCAGGAGAAGCATATGAAATATCTATCTGCTCAGGATAATCGGCGGTGATCCAATCCGACAGATAAAGCTGCTCCCAGTCCTTACAGACTTTGTACTTATACTGCCAGTTGATATGCTGCCCCCTCTCTCCTACTGTCATGGATATATCGATAGACGTGGGATTTATAAGAGTATCAGAGACTTCGTCGTAGCAAGGTCCTACATAATTACTTTCATCAAGAAGGTCGAAAAGATCTTCCAGGAAAGTAACCTCAAGATCATCATATTCGAAGATCCGGTTAAGCTCCTTGGAATTTGTAAGCTTGATCTCATCATCTTCGTCGCGCTCAAATTCCAATGTGATCTCTACTTTCTTTACATCATCCGAATCTTCCAGAGCGCGCTTGAATTCATTGTCATCGATATAATCGATCTGATCCTGGATCTCACTATAGTCCTTGTACGTAAACGTAACATCTACCTCTGCAGTCCCATTCTCGGGATCACTGTCTATATCATCGTCTATCTCGTAGTCGAGAGTGGATGCGACAGCCTGAACGGCACCGAATGCATATTTCTCCATAGCATCTTCGGACTCGAAATTCTCATCGAGAGGCATTGCCGACGAAAGCGTCTTATTCTCCTTGGATGACAACTCATTAACGGAATCATAATCAAGTCTCAACAATGCTTCGCATATCTCTTCGGCCGTATCAAGGACAGAATCATTAAATTCATCTTCATCTATCTTGTGGGCACAGGCTGCCAGATCAAACATCATACAACCCAATGTAAGCAGGGATATATATTTCCTGATAGTCTTCATAACACATACTCCTTCATTCCTCATCGCATGGATTATACTACATGTCAGTTGGCTCGTATACTTTTATATTAAAGCCTTTATCTCTCACCTCTATGGTGACGGCGCCGCATTCCGCAGTCGTATATATCTCGATATTCCTAGCCTCCAGCCGCTTAATGGTATCAGGAGCAGGATGGCCGTAATCGTTGTGCCTTCCTACCGATATCACTGCATATTCAGGCGTACACACATCCAGGAAAGCCCCGCATGTTGAATAAGAACTGCCGTGATGAGCGATCTTCAGTATATCGATATCATCTATGATCCCCTGCTCGAGCAGTAACTGCTCAGTCTCCGCACCGATATCTCCCGTCATGAGGATCTCGGTATCGGAAGACTCTATAAGACAAACAAGACTGTCTTCATTCTCACCGTCGTGCGGCATATCCGCCTCCGGGTAGATCATCCTGATAACCGTATCCTCGGATAATTCTATCCTGTCACCTGCAGCAACAGCATGCATCTCCGCCTTCGGGCAGGGCGTTAACGTCTCCGACACGCGGTCACATTCCATAAGATACCGGATCCCTCCGAGATGATCCTCATCAAGATGAGTCGCCACGGCTATATCGACCACATCGATTCCCAAATGATCCAGAACCGGAGCAACGTGATCGCGCCCTGCCTCGTAGGTCCCGCCGTCTATCAGTACACTTTTTCCTCCGCTTAATATAAGACAGGAATCCCCCTGACCTACATCGATGAACATGATCTGAGCTCTTACGGGCATGATAACATCAGATATCATCATTCCGATTGTGACAGCACATATTACCAGAGATATAAGACGCATCAGATCTCTTAGTCCCGACTTGGGTATCACGATATATAAGACCAGTGCCAGCACAGCAAAAGAAGCAAGACCCGATAGGCCGATACCTGTATAGAAACGGGTCGATGTCTCAAGAAACATCTGAAGTATCCGTATCATCACCTTGGCGGGATATATGAACGGTTCACCCAGGATCAGGGATAATAATACCGACGGCAGAAAGAATACACAGGCTGTCTGAGCGATCAACGAAGCAACGAGCTGAACTGCGATCGTTATTACTCCGTATCTCATATCGATCATCAGATTAAATGGAAGCATTCCGGTCTGAGCGGAAAACAAAGCCGACAGAGCCGAAGCCGCACTCTTATTAAGCCCTGCTCCCGCGAGCTTTTCCCTTATCCTGTCAGATAGGACAAGGATCCCGATGCAGGAACCGAAGCTCATAAGAAAACCCGGTGACAGGACACTTCGAGGATCAGCCAATATCATAATTAGTGATGCAAGGCTCATTCCGGATACGGGATCTTTCATGCAGCATGCACATGAACTCATTATCGCAGCTCTGGTGACCGAAGGGCTCCATCCGGTAAACAGGCCCAGGAGCAGACAAAAGAGAACAAAGACAAACTTATACCGTATTCCGTTTTTCTTGTTAGCACCGGTCATGGCAGGGATTGCCAGAAAGCCCGAAAAGTGGGTGCCGGAGACAGCCAGCAGATGAGAACACCCCATACGCCTGAATATCGATGAGGTATCTTTGTCGATAAGAGACGTGTCCCCCAGGAAGATCGCCGCTGCCGCCGCATTATCTTCACCGAACAGATCGGTCACTCTTGACCGTAAGCCGAACATCAGAGCTTCCACAGAAGCCATATTCCTCATCAGTTGACTTGACGGCATTATCTCTTCTGTTGCCAGGATCCTCACCGAATACTTGATCCCTTTACGCCTTAGATAAGCTTCCCTGTCATATTCTCCGGGATTATGCGGCCTTTCGGGAGCAAAAAGGATACATCTTATCTTTTGAACGCTTCCCGGTATCGGAAGACCACCGTTCTCATCAAAGACGGTATACTCCAGCAAGCCGAATTCAGCCGTTCTGATACATACCGTACTCCTGCCCGAAAGGCTTCTCTCCACGGAGATCACTTCGGCTTCAGCCGTATACTCTCTGCCGAATTCCGGGATCATCGTCCCTTCAGATCCCTTTATCATCATGAATATGATCATACACACGGCAAAAGCGGCAACAAATGTATTCCTCTCATGTATATCGTGTCTTAACATGAAAGCAGACACGGCTCCGACCAGGGCAAACACAAGGATGACGGCACTTTGATCCGTATAATATCCGAGCATGACTGATATTACACCCATAAGAGCGGGGATTAGCAGAAAACGCCTGCTCATCCTTTTGATCATTTCGCGTAACTTGTTCATATGTCAGATGTTAGACTGATCCGAAAAGCAAATCTGCAACAAAAGACCGACAAATTTCGACAAAAACCGACAAATAGAGCTTTTTCTTTGATTCTGACGTTATCTTCGGCTATACTGATTTAGTTAAGCAACCGAATGGAGGATACTATGCCCGTCAATTTCAGAAATACGCGTTTTATGACTTTAGCCGCCAAGCTCGATCAGTGTCCCGAGCACGATATGCCCGAGATCGTAATGTCCGGTAAGTCGAATGTGGGCAAATCCTCTCTTATCAATGCTCTTTCGGACAATAAGAAGCTCGCCAGAGTATCTCAGACACCGGGCAAGACAAGAGCCGTCGTCTATTTTAACGTGGATCGCAAGATCATGATCGCCGATCTGCCGGGATACGGATATGCCAAGGTATCCAAGGAACTTAAGGAAGGCTTCAGCAAGCTTGCGGACGATTACTTTACTTCAGGCCGCAAGATCGATCTGGTACTCCACCTCATAGATATCAGGCATGAACCCTCCAAAGAAGACATAGGAATGCTCGAATACCTTAATTCAGGTTCGATCCCCTATTTCGTCGTCTTTACCAAATGTGACAAATTCAGCCGCCAGCAGCTCATGAAGCGTCTCAAGGAGCTTGAGGAGATCTTTGATTTTGCTGAAGATGCCAATATCTACGCCGTTTCTTCCATGGCCAAGTCCGGTATTGATGACTTAAGAAACGGGATAAGCGATTTCCTGGGTTTTTGTTAATAACGCCCTACACACAAATTCTTGTATGAAATAAACTGCCAATTTTGGTAAAAAAAACAATTGCATTGCATACTTCTTTTTAAGATACTAAAGTCAGTGTACAAAGGAGAGTTTTGATGTCAATGCTTGAGCCCTTCGGTCCAATAGGTATTATCGCCCACTCTGCTAATGACGATTTCGTCAGAGCGGTCAGTAGTACCTTATACGAGAAGAGGAAGAAGCGTTTTGACAATAACTCCAATCCCTATATCAACAGTCCCGGATATTTAAGAACAGATTATCTCATCGACTCTTCCATTGTCAGATTTCAGACAGGCGAAGGTAAGTTCCAGCTTGCCGAAAGCGTCAGAGGCCATGATCTCTTTATCATTACGGACGTTCTTGCTCACAGAGAACATTTCGAGATATCGGGATTTGACCACGTTATCTCCCCTGACGATCAGTTCAGGGACCTTATCAGGATAATAAGCACTTGTTCGGGCAAAGCCCGCCGTATCAACGTCATCATGCCTTTCGTATATGAGGGCAGGCGCGAGATAAGAGACAATTCCAGAGAATCCTGGGACTGCGCTGATATGCTTCGTCAGCTTTTTGACCTTGGTGTAGCGAATTTCGTTGCATTTGATCCCCATGACGTCAGGATCGCCAATGCCGTTCCCCTGATGGGCATGGAATTCCCCAGAAGCGCATATAAGATAATCACGACTTTACTTTCGAAGTTTGATTCAGTTCATATAGACAAGGATAAGACGCTCGTAGTATCTCCCGATGAATCCGGAGTCAATCGTGCTATCTTCTACTCCTCTATGCTCAACCTGCCTCTCGGCATTTTCTACAGAGACAGGGATTATACGAGGAAGGTCGACGGCGTCCACCCCATCAAGGATTATATGTTCCTCGGAGATGACGTTACCGGCAAGGATATACTTATAATTGACGATATGATCAATTCCGGATCCACTATGTTACGCACATCCGAAAAGCTTAAGGCAGCAGGTGCCGGAGATATCTTCTGCCTGTCACCTTTCGGACTTTTTACGGACGGACTCGATGCATTTGACAAGGCCTACGAACAAGGGATCATCAAATCCGTCGTATGTACCAATCTCATCTACCGCTCTGAGGAGCTTCTCAAGAGAGAATGGTATGTGGATGTCAATATGATCCCCTATGTTACCCGCATAATCGATGCATTGAATGTTGACGAATCAGTCTACGATCTGATCAATTCCACATCGAGGATATCGGAATTTCTGGGGCAGATACGAATAGGCGAGGTCTTCGAAGACTTTGAATAATAAGATAACCAAATCAACCGAAACAATATAAGAGAGGTACACAGACCAATGACTTCAGTTCCCGCAGACGAGAAATCTTACTCACGTTACAACCAGTACGGCGAAAACCCGATGGCCCCCGTAGGTCCTATCGGTATCATTCCCCTTAAGGGAAGCGTGGAATTCACGGAGAAGGTCAACTGGTATCTAAATGCCAGAAGATCAGAATATCAGCAGGAAGCTATCGTATCCAAATATCCCGGCTTCTACAGACAGGATTACAGGATCGAGGTCGATAATCCCAGATTCTCATCAGGCGAAGGTAAGGCTGTAGTAAAGAATACGGTTCGAGGCCATGACCTCTATATCGTAAGTGATGTGATGAATACCTCTATTGAATATAAGATGTTCGGTCAGATGAACCGTATGAGTCCCGACGATCACTATCAGGACTTGAAGCGTGTTATCCTCGCCTGCTCCGGTAAGGCACGTCGTATCAACGTCATCATGCCTTTCCTTTATGAGTCCAGACAGCACAAGAGGAATTCCAGAGAGTCACTTGACTGTGCTTTCGCACTTGAGGAGCTCTATAACCTCGGCGTTGCCAACATCATTACATTCGATGCTCACGATGAGCGAGTAGCAAATGCTATCCCTCTCTCAGGCTTCGAATCTCTTCCCGCTACTTATCAGATAATCAAGGAGATGTATCGCCAGATCCCCGACCTGTCATTTACAAAGGGTAAGTTCATGGTCGTATCTCCTGATGAGGGCGCTATCGGAAGAGCTATGTACTTCGCATCAATCCTCGGTGTTCCCCTCGGAACATTCTATAAGAGACGTGACTATACGACTGTCGTTAACGGCAGAAATCCGATTATTGCACATGAATTCCTCGGTGATTCCGTAGAAGGCATGGATATCCTCATCGTAGATGATATGATCTCATCCGGTGATTCTATGCTCGATATCTGCCGTGAGATGAAGAAGCGCGGTGCTCGAAAGGTATTCTGCTGCTGCACATTCGCCCTCTTCACTGAAGGTATCGAAAACTTCAACAAGGCATATGAGGAAGGCATCCTCGATAAGGTATTTGCAACGAATCTCATCTACAGAAGACCTGAGCTCCTTCAGGCTCCCTGGTATGCAGACGTAAATATGTGTAAGTTCGTGGCTCTTCTTATCGATGCCATCAATCACGATGCTTCACTGTCTAACCTCATCAATCCTACCGAGAAGATCAAGAAGCTCCTCGAAGCAAAGGGAGATATCGTCGCTCAGTGATCATCTGTCGACTTTAGATCTCAGATACAGGATAAAGATTCCAAGGATAAGCATTAAGGCAGCTATAGCCAAAGCATAATATCTGTATATACCGACAGCCGCACAGACAAGTGCGGCTGTTGTCATTATCAGCCAGAAACACCTGAAGAAACCATTATAAGGTCCTACTCGCGATATGAGGTCCACCCCGTTCATCTCCGCCAATTCCCTTGCCTGTCTTGTAAAAGTGGTATTTGTTACTACGATTCCTCTGTCACAGTCATAGTAAGCCATACCGGCTACTACCTGCTGCACTGCGGATACGCCTACGGGACGCGAGTAATACTTGCACTGCACTGCATATCGGTGTCCGAATCTGCGAGCCAGAACATCAACACCGAAATCTCCGGAACCTTTGGTAACACGCACTCTGTGATAACCGTGATTTCTCAGATATCTGGCAACAGCCTTCTCATAATTTCTTCCGTTCATACGGATATGATAGCATAACCCTCCGGATCCTGAGGGCTATTAATGGTGCTTGAACAGCGGTATCCGGCGTGTGTAGTGTTAAATGCATAATAAAATGGCTTGGACACGAAGATCCTGAGTTGGTTTTCTCGTTATGTATCAAATTGCAGCTTATGAGAAAGAAAACGCATCTGTTTTTTCTCATTCTTATAGATAACAACTTAATGAGAATAAAACAACATGGATTTTTTCTCCTGTTGATAATATTGAGATCGATGTGAAAGAAATCCATCGTTATTTTTCTCGCATTATAAGTAATGACATGATATGAGAAAACGACCATTGAAATCTGTTCTCAAACATGAAGATTTCCGATACTTTGAGAAAAAAACACCGAATCATCATCTAATTTCTTTTCTCATGACTACAAATATCGATAACAATTGAAAACGATCACCGTTCAAAGAACATAACTTAGTCTCAGAGGTACCATTTTAAGTACCAATCCGCCGCAAATAGTCCCGTTTATTCGCCAACCGTCTTCCACTACGCTTCAAACGTTATATACTACGCTCAACGACCATATCTGCGGTCAACAGTACACAAGACCAATTAGTCTGAGATTTACCCAAAATTTACAAAGGATAACGCTATGAATTCCAAAAATATCAAAAACGACATTAGGATAAGATACGATCAGCTTACGAATATGATCCGCACCGCGGAGGCAAAGCTCAGAAAACTTCCGGAAGGCACGGTCAGGATCAAATCTTATAAGGACAAGGTATATTATTTTAAAGCTGACAGATCCGGCAACAGCTTTGGTGAGCGCATTCCTCCTGATAAAGTACAACAAGCAGGACAATTAGCACAAAGCATGTATTTAAAGCGAATAGTCTCAAGTGCTCGAAAAGAGAGAACCGCTATAGAGAATTTTATTAAAAGATACCCTGACAGCGCACCGGAAGACATCTACCCCACACTCTCCCCGCATCGTCGAGCACTCATTGATCCCGTATACCTTCCTGATGACGAATATGTCAGTCGTTGGCTCGACGTACCCTATGAACCTAAAGGATTTCTCGAGACAGATCCGTTCTTCATTACATCAAACCGGGAGCGGGTAAGGTCAAAGTCGGAACAGATGATCGCAGAGCGACTTAAATCAGCAGGTATCCCCTACAGATATGAGTGTCCGGTCAATATAAACAGTAGGACCTTCTACCCGGATTTCACGATACTTAAGCTTAGCGACAGGCAGGTCATTTATCTCGAACACTTCGGAATGATGGACGATCCCGATTACGCGAACAACGCCATAAGAAAGATCAATGCTTACAGCAGCGGCGGCATGATCGTCGGAAAGAACCTTTTTATGACTTTTGAGACATCGCGCAATCCGCTGGACATCAGGACACTGGACAACCTGATCGAAAGCATATTCATGTGACCTTAAGATCGATTGCGTCAATACTGACAGCGCGCCGTATTGATTCCGCATCTTTTATGCTAAAATACTTTGTATGGCACAGCAAAGAAGAAGAAATAATACCGGAAGGAACACTTCCGGCTCACGCTCAAGAAGCGGCAGTTCATCCGCAGCTAAGAGAAGAAATAGCGGCAGAAGACCTCAGTCCAAGCAGACCGAGGCACTGACTTTTGTCGATTATTGGCATGCTTTCTCTCGTACCAAAGCTTTCTTCCCCGTAATGACAATTGCCGTCATTATACTTGTGGTACTGATCGACCTGCTTGTGTCATGGAATAATTACGACCGTTTCTTCCTCATACTCGGCATCGAGCTTGTAGTACTTGCAGCAGCGTGGATCATCGGACTTGTCATGAGCATCGGAAATGATTCTCAGTCTGATGATATCGAGAGTGACGACTGATGGCACTTGACGGTATAACGGCTCAGCTCCTCGCGTACGAATTAAATGACGAACTTACCGGTGCGAGGATCGATAAGATCTTCGAACCGGATAAATATACTGTTATCCTCCATATAAGGACCAACAGCGGTATAAGAAAGCTCCTTATCTCTGTTAATCCCTCGGCTCCGAGGATAAATATCACGGATTCAACAAGAGAGAATCCGCAGATGCCTCCCTCCTTCTGCATGCTTCTCAGAAAGCACCTGTCAGGATCAAGGATAGTGTCGATCACTAATCCCGGGTATGAGAGGATCATCGAGATCGAAGTAACGACTACAGATGAGCTTCACGACACCAAGAATATGAGACTTATCGTAGAACTCATGGGCAGATACAGCAATCTTATCCTCGTCAATCCCGGCGGCAAGATACTCGACAGCATCATTCATGTCGACTACTCCGTCAGCCGAGTAAGAGAGGTCATGCCTGCCAGGATCTACGAATATCCGCCTTCTCAGGACAAGTTCACCTGCGAAGAAGTTTTGAGCCTTACATCAGAAGGAATGCTCCCCATCGAAGAAAATGAAATGGGCCGTCCTATGGACAAGGCACTTCTTAATTCGATCAAGGGTATATCGCCTAATCTCTGCAGACAACTCTGCATCAGAGCTGATATCGATGACAGGATGCCTGCAAGGAATCTTACACAGGAAAACAAGGATTCGCTCCTTAAGGTAGTTAATTCTTTCGCCGGTAATGTGATCAACAGAGACTACTCTCCTGCTTCCTACTACAGCGAAGACGATATGGCATGCGAATATTCGCCTTTCGAGCTGATAGGTTATGCGCGCAGAGCCAAGGCCGATACTATCTCGGATGCGATCGATATGTATTATCATGAGAAGGACCGTTTTATCGATCTTGATAACAAGAAACAACGTCTTAAGACGATCATCGGAAATGCGCTTTCGCATGCGATGCACAAGACCGAGCTTCATATGGCTGATAAAGAGGAAGGAAGCAAGGCCGATTATTACAAGAAATGCGGCGATCTTATCCTCGGTAATCAATATATGCTCCAAGGCAAGGAAGATTCATTTACCTGTCAGGACTATTACGAGGATCCGCCCAAGGACATAACCATCAAGCTCGACCCTTCTCTTAATGCATCAGATAATGCCCAGGATTACTATAAGAGATTTCGAAAGGCTAAGCGAAAGCTGACTCTCGCCGAGGAATATCTCGCGGACGACAAGATGGCCGTAGATTATTTGAGAAGCCTGAAGGTTGCAGCGGAAGCCGCATCCTGCGAGGATGATATCAATGCTATCCTTATGGAGCTCAATGCTGCTGCCTCCAAACCTGCTAAGAAGCATGTTCAGACTCAGGGAAATCCCAATGCCACTGTCGGCAAGGCAAAGTCAGGAAAGGCTTCATCCAGAGCTCTAAGAGAGGCTGCCAAGAAAGCACGTGAGAAAAATTCCGCCAAAGGCAACAAGAATGAACGTCCTCTGCCCTTCAGACAATATGAGACATCAGACGGTCGCAGGATCCTCTGCGGCAGAAATAATATCCAGAATGACGAACTTACATTTAAGATCGCGGATAAGGATGACTGGTGGTTCCATATCAAGGGAATGCCCGGTACTCACGTGATCCTGAAGGCTGTAAAAGGAGAAGAATTCCCGCCGGATAATTCGGTTATCGAAGCTGCGCAGACGGCTGCATTCTTCTCCAAGAGCATAATGCTCGAGGAGCATGCCGCTATCGAAGGCAGCAAAGCAGGAGATATCAAGGCCGAAGTCGACTACTGTAAAGTCTCTCATGTCAAGAAGATCCCCGGTGCTAAGCCCGGCATGGTCATCTATGAGGGATATTATTCGATAGTAGTAAGCGCCAAAGAGATCACTTATCCTTCGAAGGATCTGTAGATCTTGTCCCTGAATTTCGATTCCTCAAGAGAGAAGATACAACCGCAGTATTTCTGCCGGTAAAGACCTATATCACGAGCCATATTCTGACCTTCTCTGAAGCCCGGACGGAAATCATAATAATCGAATCGGATACCGTACTTCTCAGCCTTAGCCTGAGCAATGCGCGATATAGTCTCATGCTGCTGATAAGGGCTTACGAGCAAAGTAGTACATATGGAGTCATATCCGTTCTCAGCTGCGAATCTCGCGACATTCTCAAGCCTTACGTCATAACACATCTCACATCGGGAGCTGTACTCATTCAAGTATTCTCCGCTCTTCCAGTAATCCTCGCGACAATCAACATGCCCTTCTCCGCCGTCACGAATAAGTGTAACGCCATAATGATCGGCGGCCTTCTGAAGATTCTCGAGTCGGCGGTTCCATTCATATAGAGGATGGATATTGGGATTAAACCAATAAAGATCAAGATCGATATCCTTACTTAAAAGATGATCGACAGGATACATTGCACAGGGGCCGCAACAGGCATGAAGGAGCATCGACATATTATTCTTCTCCGTTCTTACCAAGGTCCATAGACAGATTCTCGAATCCTATGCTCGGTACACCGCTGTTCTTAGTCATAAAAGACGGCGGTACGGGTATACCGAGATGCTCGAAGGCACGGAGCGTCAGCACGCGTCCGCGGGGGGTCTTGGCAATAAATCCGTTCTGAAGAAGGAATGGTTCATATACATCCTCGATTGTAACGGGATCCTCACCGGTACAAGCAGCCAGTGTCTCCAGGCCCACGGGACCTCCTCTGAATACATCTGCGATTGTCATAAGTATACGTCTGTCAATGGAATCAAGACCTATCTCGTCAATATCGAGTGCATTTAGTCCGAAGTCCGATACTTCCTTGTCGATCATATCCTTCTCAAGATAAGCAGCATAGTCACGCATTCGCTTTAAAAGCCTGATGGCAATACGAGGGGTTCCTCTGGATCTTGATGCGATATTTCGAAGACCCGCTTCATCTATATCGATCTCAAGAAGGCCGGCATCTCGCTTAAGGATATCCATGAGATCCTCTGTATCATAAAGCTCGAGGCGGTGAAGCATACCGAATCTGTCACGCAGCGGGGCTGACAGCATACCGGCACGTGTAGTAGCGCCTACCAATGTAAAGTGAGGCAGATCGAGCCTTACCGAACGTGCCGCAGGACCCTTACCTATCATGAGATCAAGGCAATAGTCCTCCATAGCAGGATAGAGCACCTCCTCTACGCTCCTGTTAAGACGATGTATCTCATCGATAAATAAGACTTCATTCTCATTAAGGTTCGTAAGGATAGCAGCAAGGTCACCCGCCTTCTCGATAGACGGACCGGTCGTAATATGCATACCGACTCCCATCTCGGAAGCAATGATGCCCGCAAGAGTGGTCTTGCCTAATCCCGGAGGTCCGTATAGAAGTACATGATCAAGTGCATCATTTCGCTTCTTGGCTGCACTTATAAAGATCTTAAGATTCTCCTTGACCTTCTTCTGACCGCTATAGTCATCGAAAGTTATGGGGCGGAGATTCTTCTCATCTCTGTCATCGAACTGCTTCTGCCTGCCGATGACTCTCTCTTCCTCCTCGAATCCGCCTCCGAAATTACCGTAGTCCATTTATCTTATTACCTCGCAAGTGTCTTAAGTGACGCTCTGATAAGCGATTGCAGATCGATACCGTCCTCATATACGGAAGAAACGGCATTAGCCGCATCAGCCTGCTTATATCCCAATACGATCAAGGCCTCTACGGCATCAGCTGCAAGTGACGAAGAAGGTACTGACGCAATACCGTCACCGGAAGCTATACCTGCGGCTGAGAGGCTGTCGGATACATTACCGATATTCTTAAGCTTGTCCTTAAGCTCCAGAACGATCCTCTCCGCACCCTTCTTACCCAGTCCCTTAACGCCTGTCAGAGCTTTGACATCAGAGCCCATGACAGCCAGGGCGAACTTATCGGGGGACAACTGAGAACAGATGGAATGAGCGACCTTGGGACCTATACCGCTTACGGTGATAAGGAGCAGGAACATATCCTTCTGCTCCGGCTCGGAGAAGCCGTAAAGCGATATGTCATCCTCTCTTACGCTCTGATAAAGCCATACACACACGTCCGTGCCGATATGACCAAGCTTGGATGATAATGCGAACGGACAGATGATCTCATATCCTATACCGTTATTCTCCACGACGATCATATCGTCGGTTATCTTAACAAGCTCTCCCTTGATATATGAATACATGTTGTTCAACTCCTCGATTAAAATTCAAAATGCTCTTCAAGCTGTCGTGCTTATCAGAGCTTATTCAGAGGTCTGCCGGGAATGACGGCACCTGCTCTGTCCGAATAGCCGTAACGTCCGTACTGATAACCCGATACAGCCTCCCCCGAGAACTTCGGACCGGTGTGAGCAAGGCAGATGGCTATTGCAAGTGCATCGGTAACATCGTCAGGCTTAGGCATCTCCTTCAATCCCAGAAGCGACCTGGTCATCATGGCAACCTGCTGCTTCTGTGCCTTACCGTAACCCGTAACGGCGAGCTTGACTTCACCGGGCGTAAATTCATACACGGGGATCCCCGCACGAGCCGCCTCAACTATGACTACTCCGCGCGCCTGAGCGGTACCGATGGCAGTCGTCGTATTCTTATAAAGGAAAAGCTCCTCTATCGCCATCATATCGGGCTTATGGATCTCCAGCAGATACTTCATCTTCTCATTGATCGTAAGAAGCCTCTCCGGGAAGGGAGTCTTGGCCGCCGTCGTTATGGCACCGTAGTCGACACACCTGATCTTATTGCCGGTCTTGGATATGATACCGTAACCCGTGATCGCATAACCGGGATCGATCCCGATGATCGTAGTCGTCTCCGGAGAATTAGCCATTAAACCGATACCTCATCATAAACATTTGTTCTGATTATAGCGATATCATTCGATGACGTCAATTATCGCTTTGTGCGGCTTCGGCTTCTCTTCTGATATCGTGATCGCATCGGATACCATCTCCATGATATCGAAAAGCTTTTCGTCATCGATCCTATGCTCTTCACCGCGCCACAGCGAACACAATACATCGCCCCGACTTACCCTGTCTCCTACCTTCCTGTAGAAACATATTCCGGCGCCCGGGTCGATCTCGTCGGTCTTGGTAAGTCTGCCCGCTCCGAGGAGCACGGACGCATGACCTATAACATCCGCCTCGATACGCGAAATATATCCCGAATCGAAAGCCGATACCTGCATCTCCTCGAAAGGCTTTTCGACATAAAGCGGAGCTCCGGACTCGAGGATCGTTCCTCCCTGGGAGATGATAAGATCATAATATTTCGCCAAGGCCGTACCGTCCGTAAGTCTCCTTCTGCATTCGGCTATGAGCTCATCATGGGAAAGCCCCATATCCTTACCCGCGAGCTTTACCATCTGTGCCGTCAGTTCGCAGGCGACTTCAATAACATCCTCCGATCCTCTGCCGATCAGCACTTCGTGAACCTCCTGCATCTCCAGGACATTGCCGCAGGTCCTGCCGAGAGGCTGATCCATATCCGTAATGACGGCCACGGTCTTACGACCGGCAAGCTCACCGATACTGATCATTGCACGGGCAAGCTGTTCCGCATGCTCGCGATCCTTCATGAAAGCACCGCTTCCGCATGTGACATCGAGCACTATCGCTTCAGCACCGCCTGCTATCTTCTTGCTCATTATGCTTGATGCAATAAGAGGTATCGAATCTACGGTACCGGTAACATCTCTAAGAGCATATAAGATCTTATCGGCGGGAGCGAGGTCGGGAGTCTGTCCCGAGATGACCATACCGGTCTCCTTGATATATCGGGGGAAATCCTCCTGAGATACCTGAACATTAAACCCCTTTATGGATTCGAACTTATCGACGGTGCCGCCGGTAAAGCCTAAGCCCCTGCCCGAAAGCTTAACGCTCTTAACGTCGAATGTGGCACACAGAGGAAGCACAAGAGGAGTTATCTTATCACCAACGCCTCCCGTGCTGTGTTTATCGACTGCGACGCCGTCAACATAAGAAAGATCATTCATCTGACCCGAGTGAGCCATCTCCATGGTAAGAGTAGTCATCTCCCTCGCATCCATGCCGTTGAGCACGATGGCCATCAGAAGAGCCGAGATCTGATAGTCGGGTATCGTCTTGTCTGTTACGCCCTTGACGAAGAATCTTATCTGTTCGTCAGACAAAGCCCTGCCGTATCTCTTATCGAGGATTATATCTACAAAATTCATAAGCGAAATGCCTCTCATATATATTTACACATCAATTATAACATTACGATCGCTTGTGGTATCATTAGCGTATGGATAAACGAAAAGTAATAATCATCGGCTGCGGCAGAGTTGCCGCCAAGCACATAAAAGCGATCAAAAAGCTGGATTCGAGGCTGACTTTATCAGCTCTGGTGGACGTATCCGATACAGCTCCCAAGAAGCTGTTGGAATCATCCAAGATGTCAGCAGATCAGGTAAAGATCTTCAGCGACTACAAGGAAGCGATCGATACGATCAAGCCCGATATAGTGGCGGTAACGGTCCCGTCCGGACTTCATTGTCAGATAGCGGAATACGCACTTAACAGCGGCTGTAATCTCCTTCTGGAGAAGCCCATGACGATGTCATCAGGCGAAAGCCGCAAGATCTATGAGCTTTCCAAAGCAACGGGAAAGAAGATCGCCATGGGACATATCTACAGATACTTTCCTCTTGTCGATCTTCTGAGGAAGGATATAGCCGCCGGCAGGTTCGGCAAGGTCACTCACGGTACTATCTATGTAAGGTGGGGACACGGAATGGACTACTATGATTCCGCTGCTTGGAGAGGAACCTGGAGATCCGACGGCGGTGCCATGATGAATCAGACTATACATGCCATCGATCTTCTTGTATGGCTCATGGGAAGCAAACCAGTAGAAGCCAAAGCAATGCTCGCTCAGAGAGTACGCAAGATAGAAGCCGAGGATCTCGGTATGGCGATCCTCAGGATGGATGACGGATCTCTTGCATCAATAGAGGGTACGACAGCCACAAGCGATAAGGATCACTGCGCGATGTTCACAGTACTCTGTGAGAACGGCACGGTATCACTCGGTCTTAAGCGAGGTATCCCCAAGCTCGACATCAGAGACGGTAATAACAAGAAACTTAATATGCACTACGTAATGAAGCAGATAAGTACAAAGGGATTCTCTTCACTTCTTAATGCTTTAAATCCGCATACGGGTATCTATGCCGACTTCGCAGATGCCATCGATAATGATCGTCAGCCTCTGGCCGATGCACTGAGCGGATATTCATCCGTAGACACTCTGATGGGCATCTATAAATCAGCCAAGGAGGACCGTTCTATAAGCCTTCCGCTGACCGAAGATTTCGCCTCTGAAGATATGAATAATTATTTCGAAAAAAGTTGTTGACATCCGCTGACGCAATGTTATAATAAACAGGCTGAAACGAGCAAGACGCACCATTAGCTCAGATGGTAGAGCAACTGACTCTTAATCAGTGGGCCCCGGGTTCGAGTCCCTGATGGT
>CACZPC010000126.1 GCA_902782985.1 Oscillospiraceae bacterium | reverse complement strand
CTGGAGGATGTATGCAGCGAGCTTGAGCTCAAGGGAGTAAAGACTGTACATACACGTGCCGAGGATGCCGGAAGGAATAAAAGGTACAGAGAAAAGTATGATATAGCTACCGCCAGGGCCGTAGCTTCTCTTCCCGTATTGTGCGAATACTGTCTGCCTTTCGTTAAGGTCGGAGGAATATTTCTTGCCATGAAAGGTCATGCGGAAGAGGAGATCAGGGAAGCCGGCAAGGCGATCGCTCTGTTAGGCGGCACGATCGAGAAGACGGATGAATTCGTACTTCCGGGTACCGATATGAACAGATCCGTCATAGTAATAAGAAAGGTTCGCCCTACGCCGCCTCAGTATCCGAGACAGGCCGGCAAACCTTCCAAGTCACCTATAAGTTAATTATTGTTATCAGCCAATCAGTCTTCTGGTTGCTGCACTCGAATGCCTCGTGGTATTGCCGCGGGGTATCTTTTCGTATCCGGATGCGGGTCTTTTCTGTGATGCGGCTTCTCTTGATAAAGAGTAATAATCCGTACCGCCGGATAAGCAGCACTGATAAGGGGCGATCTCCGCTTCGACATTGGGTGTCGTTTCCTTGATGCTTTGCTCGTCGGTAAAATATTTAAGAGCCACGCAACTGATAAGAATAACGAGCGCGGCAGTAAGAGCAATGATGATCCTGCCTGCCTTCATCTTATTCGTATTCTTGACATGATCTGCGACAAAGTCCGAATCGATGGCAGTAAGAACGGTATTGGATACGGGCTTAACATCGGAAACGTGACCTTCCAGGTGAAGACGCTCGAGTGTCTTCGCAATGAGCTCATCTGATGCGTGGATATTATCAAGATTATGCAGCATGGCATTTCTGATATCGCTGTCAAATTGTTGCTTCATATGCTTCACCCTCATTGTAATCGAAATAAGCTGTCTCAAATCTCTTGAGCTTCTTGCGCACTCTGAACAGACGACTCCTTACCGAGCTTTCGGTAATACCGCATACGCGCGCTACGGCCGCGTTGTCCATCTGACAGTAGTACTTAAGCAGGATAACATCCTTATAGACCGCGGGAAGCTTCTGGATGGCATTCCAGAGGTCTCCGACGGGCTCCATGCCGGCGAAATAGATATCCTCCTGTTCGTGTCCGTCGACCGAAGGTCTTACGCGCGGATTTGTTCTCCTGCTTTCTTCCGTATTCTCGCCCTCATTCTCCGTCATCTGGTCATAAGAAGCGATCCTTGTGGACCATGAGGACTTCAGGTAATCCTTGCATACGTTTCTTGCTATGGCCATGAGCCAATACTTAGGCGGGCAGTCGCCGGCGAAAGTATTACGCTTCCTTAAGACCTTAACGAACACATCCTGAAAGGCATCCTCGGCCTGACAACGCTTGCCCAGATAATAAGTACATACACGAAGCACGTCGTCGGCATAGAGCGCAACGAGTTCTTCTGTATCGGGCAACGTGAAGAATCTTTCCATGTGTGAGGGCCTTTCTTAAGGTTCTTTGCATATAAGACGATTATATTCTATTCCCTGTTGCGGATATTTTAATGCGAAACGTAGTGAAAGTTGAGGCAATCGCTTCTTTTATTATAATATAACGCGCGTATTATTATTATATGATATAATTGATAAGTATGATATTTAACCGAAGTATATACGGAGGAAAAGATGGCAAATGATAAAGAGCTGCGCAAGCAGCAGGAAGAAGAGATGGATTCGGTCTTTAAGTCCGAACAGAATACCATTGTACCCGTAGATCTCGATCAGGAGATGAGAAAGTCTTTCATCGACTATGCGATGTCAGTTATCACGGATCGTGCTCTCCCGGATATCAGGGACGGCTTGAAGCCCGTTCAGAGAAGAATACTCTATTCGATGTTTTCACAGGGATTTACTCCCGATAAGCCTTATCGTAAGTGTGCTACGACGGTCGGTGACGTTCTCGGACGTTTTCACCCTCACGGTGATGCATCCGTTTATGATGCTCTCGTAAGACTTGCACAGGATTTCTCATTGAGACATCCTCTTGTATACGGTCACGGTAACTTCGGTTCCATTGACGGTGACCCGCCGGCTGCATACCGTTATACGGAGGCAAGACTTGAGAAGGTCGCTCTCGAAATGATGAGCGATATCAATAAGAATACGGTCGAGATGAGACCCAACTTCGACGAGCACGAGATGGAGCCTGTTACACTTCCTGCAAGATTCCCGAATCTTCTGGTAAACGGTTCCGTAGGTATCGCTGTAGGTATGGCTACGAATATCCCGCCTCACAACATGGGTGAGACCATAGACGGCGTCATCATGATGCTGGACAATCCCGATGTTACGGTCGAGGAGCTCATGGAAGTAGTTAAGGGTCCCGATTTCCCGACCGGAGGTCAGATACTCGGAACAGCAGGTATCAGAGAGACCTACAGGACCGGCCGCGGACGTATCGTCGTACGTGCTCATGCCGAGATCGAGGACGGCCCCGGCGGCAAGCAGAGGATCATCATCCACGATCTGCCTTTCGCCGTTAATAAGGCAAGACTTATCGAGCGTATGGCCGATCTCGTAAAGGACAAGAAGGTAGAAGGTATTACGAACCTTCGAGATGAGTCTGACCGTAACGAGATGGTCCGTATCGTTATAGACGTCAAGAAGGATGCCAATCCCGACGTCGTGCTCAATCAGCTCTATAAGAACTGTGCTCTTCAGGATGCATGCTGCGCCAATATGATCGCACTTGTTCCCGATGCCGACGGTAAGCTCGAGCCCAAGATGATCACTTTGATCGATGCATTGAAGTATTATATCGGTCATCAGGAGGACGTCGTTACAAGAAGGACCGAGTTCGATCTTGAGAAGGCTGAGGGCAAGCGCCATATCGACGAGGGTCTCCTTCTTGCAATGGATCATATCGATGAGATCATCGCCATCATCAGATCATCCAGGACAGAGGCTGAGGCGATGGAGAGAATGTGCCAGAAGTTCGGCTTCTCCGATAAGCAGGCTAAGCACATCGTCGATATGAGACTCGGTCGTCTTACCGGACTTGAGAGAGAGAAGCTCGAGGCCGAGATCAGGGAACTTGAGGAGAAGATCGAATTCTATCACAAGATCTTAAGCGATAAGGATGTACTCCACGGTGTTATCAAGGAAGAGCTCCTTGAAGTAAAGCGTAAGTTCGCTACACCTCGTATTACCGAGATCGTAAACGGCTCCTTCGAAGATATTGATGACGAGTCCCTTATCCAGGAGGAGGATATTGTCGTTACTCTTACTCATTTCGGATATATAAAGAGACAGAGGATCGATACTTATAAGAGTCAGCACAGAGGCGGCAGAGGTATCTCTGCTCAGGGCAGGCGTGAGGAGGACTATGTAGAGAAGATCCTTACGACGACTACTCATAAGTTCCTTCTGTGCTTCACAAATACCGGACGTGTATTTAAGATCAAGGGATATCAGATCCCCGAGACTGCTTCCAGGAGCGCCAGAGGTACGGCTCTCGTAAATATCCTTAAGCTTCTTGAAGGCGAAAGGATAAGGAACATCATCCCTCTTGATAATTTCGATGAGGAAGGCATTTATCTTACCGTTGCCACAAAGAGCGGTATCGTTAAGAGAACTCCCGTCAAGAGTTATGCCAATATCAATAAGAACGGTCTTATTGCCGTTAATATCAGAGATAATGACAAGGTAGTAGACGTTGCCGTTACAAGAGATAATCAGGAGATCATCCTTGTATCCAAGAGCGGTAAGGCCATAAGATTCAATTCCGATGATGTAAGAGAGACTGGAAGAAATACATCCGGTGTTCGCGGAATGAAGCTTGATGATGACGATGTTATCGTCGGAATGGTACCTGTTACCGAGAACGGTGAGCTTCTCGTAATCTCCGAAAGAGGATACGGTAAGAGATCCACTGTTGATGACTACAGGCAGCAGAACAGAGGCGGTAAGGGCCTTATCACATATAAGGTTACAGAGAAGACCGGAAACCTCGTCGGATGTACTCAGGTTACGGATGACGAAGACCTTCTTATTATCACCGACAGCGGTGTTATCATCAGAGTATCCGCGGTCGAGATCCCCGTATTGTCACGTGCAACCTCCGGTGTAAGACTCATGAAGGCTAGCGGTGCATCTATCGTAGACTTTGCCATTACCGATCACGAGGAGCCCGAGGAGGAGAGGGAAGAAGGCGAGATAACGGAAGATGATGAGAATGCTTCCGCTCCCGATGCAGGTGAGAGCCCTGCAAATGAAGCTCCTGCTGAGGAAACGGCAGAAGATAAGAACGGAGAAGAATAATGAAGATAAACGTCAACACCCTTATCATGAAGGCGGCGGCTCTGGTCCTGGCGACCTTTACCGCTGCAGCTTTCATTGCCCCTGCCATGGGAAACGATGTTTCCGCTTCGGTGGGACAACCGGTGCTCACGCTTCCGACCCTTGATGAAGTCAATTGCGCATCCTATTGTGTATATGATAAGACTGCAGATCAGATCATCATGAGCATGACTCCTCATAACAGGATCTATCCCGCTTCGATGACCAAGATCATGACGGCTCAGCTTGCACTGGATTATCTTGATACCGATGCATATCTTACGGTATCTCAGAATGCACTTGATAATGTTACTGCCGACTCTACCTTGATGTATGTTACATTAGGCGAAGAGATAACTGTATCGGAGCTTCTCTACGGATTGATGCTCCCTTCGGGTAATGATGCAGCCAATGTCCTGGCAGAAGGTGTAGTCGATGCGATATTTGCAAATTATCCTGCAGACGGCACGGATGTCGGTCCTGACGGTATCAATGCCCAGTATCTGATCGACACGCTGGGTGTTACCGGTGAGGAGATACTCGAAAGCTATAAGCTCTCCGCATTCGCCGAGCTCATGAATCTTCGTGCGAACAATATCGGATGTACGGGTACGCATTTCGTGAATGCTCACGGACTTCACAGTGATGAGCATTATACTACGGCAAGCGATCTTACTCTGATAATGTCCAAGGCCTGCGAAAATGAGGACTTCTGCACGGTCATCAGTTCACCTACTCATATCTTCGCGGCGACCAATGCACATCCTACGGATGCATGGTCCATAGTACGTAATTCCAATAATATCCTGAGTGATCCCTGGCTCTGCGCTACTACTGCAGAGGGTGAGGATACTCATATAACGGCATTTGTAGGCGGCAAGACGGGAACGACTTCGATCGCAGGTACCGGAATGACTACATATTCCGTCAATGAGAATGGTCATGAACTCTTTATCTCCGTATGCGGTATTCCTGCAGAAGAATACAGTAATCAGACTGTCTATGTCGCATCTGTCGTAGGATACGGTAACCTCACTTGCTGGAATAATGATCCGGTAAGCGTACTTCCGGGTACGACCGGTGATTACAGAAGATCTAATTCCACTGATTCGGAACTTCCTCAGTACGATCCTCTTATCGTTCCTTTTGATACGGTCGATGCTGACTATATGCCCGAGGGATATGCGGACTTCCAGCCCGAGGAGACAACGGTTCCTGATGAGACGACAGAAGTGACAGACGTTCCGGGCGAAGGCGGGATCACCGAAGAGACTGAGGCGACGACACAAGAGACGCCTGAAGAAGAAGAGACCGAATCCGAGCCTTCGGGTCTTGGCGGTAAGATCAAGGCTAAGCTTCTTAAGACTCCGGCCGGAAAATTTGCCAAGGATAATCCTTTTGTATCGGGTGTGATAGTAGGTCTTTCATTCCTCATCTTTGTACTTGTTGTAGTACTTATAGTCAGAGCAGTAAAACTCGGTAATAAAAAGAAGAGAAAGTCCAGACCATACAACGGAAATGTAAGTCTTTGATCTTACGTCATAAACTGATTAAAAGAGGCAGCCCGTTAAAGGCTGCCTCTTGTGATTTCGGGAAATACATGGATCTTATTCGTATCCCTTTAATGAGTTGTCATCATCATCGCTGTGATCTGCCTTGCAGCCGCGATGATTATTTCTGTTGAATCCGAATAATGAATAGCTGTTTTCTTCTTCATGATCCTCATGATCATTATGATCGCGTTTGTGTACCGAAGTCTCAGACATGAAGAATCTGATCCTGCCTATAACACTGAAGATACCTGCTACGATCGACAGTAGCCAGATGCATCCGAATATAAGATGAGCTTGTCCGATCGCAGATCCGTTCGAAGCCTCACTGATGCCACGGACTATGAGATTGATCCCGACAACGATAAAGGGAATGAAGACCAGAATAGAGACAACCGCCAGGACCTTTGCTGAACTTACGCGCTTATCGTCCTCATTCGGGGTCTTGCCGGGATGCTGATTGAAATTAGAATTATAAGACATAATCGTAGCCTCCTATCCTTATTCATAAAACATTATACTACGAACAGAAGAGTGGACATAATAAAAGACCTGCCCGTAAGGACAGGTCTTTTCTGATCAAAGATCTTATAATCGATATCAGAGATCCTTAACGCTCTCGATAGCAGCGCGGATGTTATCCTCAGACTTGTTGAAGAGATCCATCTCAGTTGCATTAAGAGGAAGCTCAAGGATCTTCTCAACACCTGTACCGCCGAGTACGCAGGGAACATTCATAGCGATGTCCTTCTTACCATACTCACCGTCAAGCTTTGTACATACTGTACGTACTGTGTGCTCGTTGTTGAGGATAGACTCAGCAAGAGTTGTAGCGGAAACAGCGATACCGTTGAAT
>CACZPC010000125.1 GCA_902782985.1 Oscillospiraceae bacterium | reverse complement strand
TTACTATCTTCTCCTCCAGTTCCTTAAGGAACGTATTCTCATCGTCACATATGGCGATCCTCATGGACAAGCCTCCGAATACAACCTGAATCTCATATTATCCAATGAGCTTTCCGTTGTCCAGCTTGACGATCCTGCTGCCGTATCGGCTGTTCTTCTCTGAGTGCGTGACCTGCAGTATCGTGATACCCTGCTCTTCATTAAGTCTTTTGAAGAGCTCCATGATATGTTCTCCCGACTCTTTATCAAGGTTACCCGTAGGCTCATCTGCAAGAACGATATCGGGATCTCCTATTACAGCTCTTGCTATGGCTACTCTTTGCTGCTGACCTCCCGATAATTTGGCAGGCATCACTTTCCTCTTATCGGAAAGTTCCGTTATATCCAGGATCTTATTAAGCTTTTCTTCCGTCTCTTTACTGTATCTTCCCGATACCTTAAGAGGAAGAAGGATATTATCTTCAACAGATAAGTTCTGCACAAGATTATAGAACTGGAATATAAATCCGATCCTGTTAAGCCTTAAGTCCGAGAGCTTGTCTTCTTTAAGCTTTCCTATGTTATTACCGCAAATGACGATGTCTCCCGTGTACTGTCGATCAAGACCTCCGAGAAGATAAAGAAGAGTCGACTTACCCGAACCCGAAGGTCCCATAAGAGAGATGAATTCACCCTTCCTTATCGTTAGATCCGCTCCCTGTAAGACCTTAACTTCAAGATCACCTTTACCGAATGATTTATATACGTTATCTACTGTTATTATCGTATCCATATAAGATCTCCTTTGACCATCATTACTCATATTTAAGCTCTTGCGCGATATTCATCTTACGAAGCGCTCTGTAAGGGACAAGGACCGTAAGAAGATATACCGAGACTATGACCGCTATAAAGATCGCTATAATGTCGAAATCAATATAACGGACTTCGAGGATATTAACATTATCATCCGTTATCGATGACAGAAGATGTGAGAGCGTGTAATAGAATATCGGAGCAGAAGCTGTCGCTACGACGGCAGAACTTAATATGGAGAAAAGGCTTTCGAAGAATATAAGTCTTTTCATCTTCTTTCTGCCGAGTGCCACCGAATACAAAAGCGCCGTCTCACGCTTTCTTGTCACGAAGGAAAACGCCTGATTACCTGATATACCGATAAATGTCAGTATCAGACTGCCTGCCATAATGGAATACAGTATAGTCAGAAATCCGGATGATTCCATCCTCATGGAGATTACATCCTCAGCTTCAGTCGTAAAGGTAACTTGTGAACTGTCCGAACAGTCTTCAAGCTCCTTTTTGAGCATATCGGGATCGTCGGTCACGAAGAGTATATCATTAAGAAATCCCCTGAAATGCTGATCATAGAAATCGGGATTAAGGATAATCACTTTTACATCATCAGGCACGGCATCGCCTGAGACATCATAAGGATCATAAATATCCGCCACTTTGAAAGTAAATATATTCGGAAAGTCACTGTCAGTGTGAAGTGTCACGGTAATCTCTTCACCGACGCTTATGGCGTATCGCTCTGCAAGATATTCCGAGATAACGATCTCGTCCGGTGTAAGACCATAAGGTTCTCGAGGGAGATAATTGCAGAGCGTATGCGCAGTATCCGCATTGACCGATATAATCGGATCATCATTATCGTCTTCATAGGATTGCCCGGAAGGACCCGCTATCGTACCAAAGCAATGATATGAATATATATAATCGTAATCAGTGATCCCTTCTACATTCTTAAGATAAGAATAATCCTCTCCGTCGGCATAAAGTATATTTGCTTTCACATCATATCCGAGATTATCCGGAGATAACCATTTCCACAGCGGTCCTGCAACAGATACGATTATAACGGATAAAAGAAGCGAGATAACGCAGAGCGTGGAATTACCCATAGTAGATTTGTTACGACTGATATTCTCGGATGCCAGTTGAGCAACCGGCATCTTACACTTCTTAAAGATATGAGCCAACACATATGCTATGAACCTTATGATATAAGGAAGGATCACGGCAAGTGCGACAACACCGCTTACAAACGATACTACAAGAAGAGCAAAGCTCTTTACCATAAATAATGTGACGATACTTATAAGAGCTGCCGCAGCTCCGATATACACCCTTTTCCATGTGTACTTGAATTCTGTATCCTTGTTATTGAAGATTATGTCTCTTATAGGTGTCTTTACCGCCTTAATAAGTTCAAAAAGCGGATAAGCACATTCAACAATTATCGCTCCTATTATTATGGCGACATATAATGACACGGGAGTAGCTTTCATATGCTTGACTGTATCAGTGAAGAAATCTTCGCCGTCTACAAAGAAAAATATGCTCTTCAGAAGCGGTGTTTTCAGAACAGAATACAGGATCGAACCGAATACGGCTCCGATAACCGCATAGAGCGCATTCTCTACAAGCAGGATCAGGGCAGTCTTGAAAGGTTTCACACCAAGACTTCGAAGAGTACCTATAACAGACATTCGCTCATTTACTATCTTCTCGGCAAGGCTTATGGTCACAAAGATCACAAGAAGGAATGTGATGAGGAAGATCAGATAGAACAGATAAGTAAGTTCCTTTATATTTTCTTCATTATCATCAGCTATGGAATAAAGATCGAGAACATTAGCTTTGGGCGCATTATGTCTTATAAGAGCTGCGACTTCGGATACCGCTTTCTGATCTGCTACATCGATGAACCACAAAGTGTGGTTAGTTGAGGCAGAACAAGTTGCCCTCTTCATTACATTTTCCGATACTATAAGAAGATCCTCTTCAAGGTATGTAGTCTCAATATCATAGGAATCGGTTATTATAAGATCTATGCTCTCATCATCCCCGGTCCTGATAGTCACAGTATCCCCGATCTTCATATCATGTTTTTCCAGGAATTCCCCGGAAGCTACAGCCGAATTATCATCTATTACCAGATCATCGGCTATAAGTCGCATATGACATGCAGCTTCAAGTGAAGAGAACGATATGTAATGATAATTATCCTCTTCGACATAATGATAATCTTCAGGATCGTGTGAATAAAAATACGAACGACTTCCGGCTATGCCCGTACATGTAACATCAGAGATATCTTCGATACCTTTAAGACAGTCTTCATCACCTCCGACAACAGCGATATCCACATCTCCGAAGACATGCATCGTATAGCTGTTCAGGTATGTAATGATATTGCCCTTAAGATCAAAAGACAGCAATGCAGCAAAACACGCTATCGTTATACATAGGACCAGTACGATAAGTCTTAACGGCTTGGAAAGAATATTCCTGATTGAATGCTTTAATATAATACCCATTCTCCTATCCCTCTCTTACCATCTTCTGACTCTGCAATCTTCCTGTACATACATAAGATCTTCAGA
>CACZPC010000124.1 GCA_902782985.1 Oscillospiraceae bacterium | reverse complement strand
GCTCCTTAAGCTCATGACCAAGATCCTTTATCCGGATCAGGGTACGATCGAAGTAAACGGCAGGGTATCGAGCCTTCTCGAGCTCGGTGCCGGATTCCATCCCGACTTGTCCGGAAGAGAAAATATATATAATAATGCTTCCATCTTCGGCCTTTCGAGAAAGGAGATCGATTCGAGATTTGATGATATCGTCGATTTTTCCGAGCTTGGTGAGTTTATCGACAACCCGGTCAGGACTTATTCATCGGGTATGTATATGAGACTTGCTTTCTCCGTGGCCATCAATGTTAATGCGGATATACTTCTTATCGACGAGATCCTCGCCGTTGGCGATGCGAATTTCCAGGCCAAGTGCTTTAATAAGCTCAAGGAGATCCGTAAGAACGGTACGACTATCGTTATCGTATCTCACTCATTGGGGCAGATAGAGCAGTTTTGCGATAAGTCGGTCTGGATCCACGAAGGTAAGGTAAAGGCGGAAGGCATACCTTACGATATCCATATGGAATATCTTGATTATATGGGAGCTGTTCGAAAGAAGAATGCTCTTCTTTCGGGTATGACCGCGGTACAGCGTGAAGAGGTCGAAGGCTCCGACAGACTTCGCTGGGGAAGCGGAGAAGTCAGGATCAGTGAGGTCCACGCCTATAATGATCAGGATGAAGAACAGCTCATCTTTAAGACCGGGGAGAGCATCCGCTTTACTGTCGACTACAAGGTCAAGGAGAAGGTTGAAGATGCAGTACTTGGTATCGGCATCTTCAGACTGGACGGATTAAATGTATTCGGCACCAATACCAGGATCGAGAAGTTTAAGGATTTTAATATAGAAGAAGACGGCAGGTTCGAGATGACGCTCAATAATGTCGAGTTGCTTCCGGGACAGTATGTCGTAGGCTTTTCCGTGGAGTACGGAGACGGTATTCCCGTGGATTACTGGAAGACCGCATGTGAGATAGAGATCGTATCCGACAGAGGTGTCGCCGGTGCATTCTACCTGCCGCATGAATGGAAATTCTCGGATAAGAACATAACCCGTTAAAGGAGTCATTTATGTCTGACAATATAGATGTTAAGAAGATAATGCAGGAGATAAGGGAAGAGATAAAGAGCAGCGGTGCCGATAAGATACCGTTGTCTTTTGCCGACAAGCCCGCTCACGGGGCGGCAGGCGGCACTGGCGATAAGCTTGAAGAGGCGGTCAAGTATATCTCATATAATTACGAAGTCCAGCCTTATCAGCTTCTTACGGGCAATCCCGTTAAGGTGTTTATCAAGAAGTGCATAAGAAAGGTTGCCGGATTCTTCTTCCTGCCTATCGTCGGTCAGCAGAATACGCTTAACCAGAATTATCTTTATGTGGCTGAGGCTGTAGTGGATCAGCGAAATGAGATCGATTCGATGAAGAAAAAGATCGCAGAACTTGAATCGCGCCTTGATGCCAAGGAGAATAAGTGATGTCAACAGCCCGCGAAATGCTATCGGATATCCTGTTATCTTCCGGGGCGGCGAATGTTGATGTTCCCGTGTCATTCGATGATATCAGTGTCTGCGGAGCATCTTCCGCCGATGGTTATCTTGAATCATTGGAGCGGGAGTTTTCCGACAGGGCAAAGGTGATCCCGCAGTACAGGGACCTTAAGGAAAAACTCGGCGGTGCGCTCTTCGGCTTCTATATCAATCATTCGGTAGAACAGCAGAATGAGATAAACGCACGGTTCCTGGATGTACTTCGGGAATTCAAGGCAAATAATGATGAGATAGTAAGGCTCTCTAACCGCTTAAAGGAGCTCGAGTCACGTATGGACGATAACGGAGGGATAAGATGAGAGTATTTCAGATCCTGACTACCGTATCATACGGTGATGCGGTCAGCAATGACTGCCTGGCACTCTTTGAGCTTCTTAAGACTTCCGGATATGAGACATATGTCTATGCGGAGAATATCGGCAAGCAGGCCGAAAGGATGGGCGTGAAGCCTTATGCGAGACTTCAGAAGCTCCGTGATGACGATATTATCCTTTATCATCTTTCCACGGGTACTGAGCTTAATGAGCGTATCAAGGCATTAAACGGCAGGAAGTTCATCATTTATCATAATACGACTCCGCCCGATGTCTTCGTTCCTTACAGCGGCAAGCTTGCAAGGCTCTGCAGCTGCGGACTTGATGAGACGAGAAGCCTTAAAGGCACTTTCGAAGGCGGATTCTGTGATTCCGACTTTAACAGGCAGCAGCTCATAAGCTATGGATATGAGTGCCCGCTGAAGGTACGACCCATACTGATCCCTTTCGAGGATTATAAGAAAGATCCGGATGCGGAGACTCTTGAGCAGATGGGCGGAGATACGAAAGAGAATGATCATAAGATAAAGAATGTCCTCTTTGTCGGCAGGATCGCTCCCAATAAATGTCAGGAGGATCTTATCTCGCTGCTCTATGCATATCGAAAGATGTATTCTGACCCGATACGTCTTATTCTTGCAGGCAATCCCTCGGGACTTGAGAAATATATGGCAAAGCTTAAAGTGTTTGCCGGCGAGCTCGGACTTGAAGATATCGTATTTACCGGACAGATATCATTTGCGAAGATCCTGGCGTACTACAGGAGCGCAGATGCTTTCGTATCCATGAGTGAACATGAGGGATTCTGTGTCCCTCTTGTAGAGGCAATGTTCTTTGATGTGCCCATACTTGCATATTCTTCCACGGCCGTGCCGGAGACGCTGGGCGGCAGCGGCATAATATTCGACAGCAAGGATCCGTCTCATGCGGCAAGATGTCTTCATGAGATACTGAATAACAAGGAGCTCAGGGATCTGATCATCAGTGAACAGAAAGAGAGACTTAAGTTCTTCGGCTACGGGAATGTATCCGAGATATTCATGAAGCAGTTTAAGGAGTTTACCGGACAGTGAAGATCTGTTTTGTAGTTCAAAGATACGGTGAAGAAGTGAACGGCGGTGCCGAGGTACATGCCAAGCAGTTGGCCGAGCATGTAGCCGAATATACGGAGCATACCGTAGAGGTAGCGACTACCAAAGCGATCGATTATGTCACCTGGAAGAACGAATATGAAGCTGACGAGGAGATCGTCAACGGTCTTAAGGTATACAGATTCCCGGTCGTAAACGAGAGGGTACAGGAGAAGTTCAATAAGGTCTCCGAGAAGGTGGCATCCGGTCAGGCAAGTGCGGTCGAACAGGAGAACTGGATGAAGCTTCAGGGCCCCGAATGCCCGGCTCTCATAGACTGGCTTCGTGATAATAAGGATAATTATGACAGATTCGTATTCCTTACGTATCTTTACTACACGACATATTACGGCCTTCAGGCAGTAGGCAAAAAGGCAGTCCTCATCCCGACAGCACATGAGGAGTGGACCATCCATATTCCGATGTTCAGGAATATGTTCGAGCTGCCCGGAGCATTCTTTTATAATACGACCGAAGAAAAAGAACTGGTAAACAGGCTCTTTAATACCCGTGAGATCCCCGATAACGGCGGCATCGGAGGCGTCGGCGTTGAGGTGCCGGATAATGTTTCCGCTGATGCATTCAGGGAGAAGTACGGCATAAAGGATAAGTTCATCATATATGTGGGCAGGATAGACGAGAATAAATGCTGTCCGGAGCTCTTTACCTATTTCAGAGAATATAAGAACCGGCATAAGGATTCGTCTCTTAAGCTTGTACTGGCAGGCAAGGAGATCATCAAGGTGCCTAAGGCCGATGATATCATTTCGCTTGGCTTTATATCCGAAGAGGATAAGTTCAATGCCATAGCGGCATCGGAATTCCTTGTGCTCCCGTCAAGGTTCGAGAGCCTTTCGATCGTAGTTCTTGAGGCCATGAAGCTTAAGCGCCCGGTGCTCGTCACCGCGGGATGCAATGTTCTTGTAGGTCATTGCATAAGGAGCAATGCCGCTCTTTACTACAACGGATATTATGAATTTGAAGGCTGTATGGATTATCTTCTTTCTCACGAGGCGGAATGTGCTCTTATGGGAGAGAACGGGATCAGATATGTGGATACAAATTACAGCTGGAAGAATATAGTCGATCGTCTCAGCGGGATCTTAGAGTCTTTATAAGCGGCAGGATATAATCGAATACCGCAGTTGCAAATCCGTCTTCTTCACAGATCCCGGTGACATATGAAGCATCCTTAAGGAGCCTGGGGTCCGAATTCTTCATAGCTATACCGTATTTGGCGCTTCTTATCATCGAAAGGTCATTCTCGCTGTCACCTATGGCGAAGGTCATATCATGAGATATCCCCAGGATATCAGCGACACGAAGAAGTCCGTCTCCCTTGGAATTTCCCTCTTTCATAATGTCGTAAAATCCGCCGGCCGAGGATACTGTCTCAAGTCCTTCGGTATCACGTACCGCCGCCAGTGTTTCTTCATCGGGGTCTATAAGCAGGAACTTATTTATCGGCGGCAATCCTCCGTCGAGCATATCGCGTGTTATCTCGCCGACGGGAGCTTTCTTATCGTCAGGAAGATCCCTGTTGTAATTGCTGATAAAATCGCGTCTTAAGCTTCCCGGAGCATAGAATATGCCGTCGGGACTATAGCAGGTGGCATTTGAATCGTTATCGATGAACAGTGATAAGAGCTTTCTGCAGATATCATCAGGAATAAGTGAAGAGTAGATCTCCTTACGTGATACGGGATCGAATATGGAAGCTCCGTTACTTGTGATTATGGGGATGTCCGTTCCGAGGACGTCTGTATAGATATTTGTGATAAATGAGGATCTGCCTGTGGAGATCGTCAGAGCCCCGCCCGCGTCGCGCAGAGCGCGTGCGGCACGAAGGTTAACGTCAGATATCGGTTTACCCGGCATCAAAAGCGTGTAGTCCATATCGGACCCAAGCAGAAAACT
>CACZPC010000123.1 GCA_902782985.1 Oscillospiraceae bacterium | reverse complement strand
TCCTGCTCCGGTGTAAGCTTATCGATATTAATTCCCTTAGTAGCAAGAAGGATCTCGGCTACTCTGTTATCGATCTCTTCGGGAGTCTGGATGACCTGAGCCTTAAGCTCCTTACCATACTTGGCAATATATCTTGCAGACTGAGCCTGAAGCGCAAAGCTCATATCCATTATCTCTACGGGATGTCCGTCACCTGAAGCAAGATTTACAAGTCTTCCCTCGGCTATGACGCAGATAGTATTACCGTTCTTGAGCTTATATCCGATGATATTATTACGAAGCTCTGAAGAGGATTCGCACATTTCCTTAAGATCCTTGACACTGACCTCGCAGTCAAAATGGCCGGCATTACAGCAGATAGCACCATCCTTCATCTGCTCGAAATGCCTGCCGACGATAACATCCTCACAGCCTGTTACGGTAACGAAAACATCACCGATCGAAGCGGCTTCATCCATAGTCATGACTTCATAGCCTTCCATAATGGCTTCACATGCCTTAACAGGATCGATCTCAGTAACGATGACCTTAGCGCCTAAGCCCTTAGCTCTTAATGCAACTCCACGGCCGCACATACCAAAGCCTGCTACAACTACCTTCTTACCTGCAACAACAAGGTTTGTGGTAGCCATGATGGCAGTCCATACAGATTGACCTGTACCGAATCTGTTATCAAAGAGATGCTTACATCTTGCATCATTAACTGCTACTACGGGATAAGCAAGCTTACCCTCCTTCTCGAGGATCTCGAGTCTGTGAACACCGGTCGTAGTCTCCTCACAGCCGCCGATAAGATTCTTCGTAAGATCCTTACATTCTGAATGAAGGAGCATTGCAAGGTCGCCGCCGTCGTCGATAACGATATCGGGACCAAAATCCAAAGCCATCTTAAGATGCCTGATATAATTATCTTCATCTACACCGTGAACTGCATATACATGAAGATCGCCTGAAGCCGCAAGCGCAGCAGCGACATCATCCTGAGTGGAAAGAGGATTACATCCCGTAAGAGCAACATCTGCACCGCCTCTTGCAAGCGCCCTTGCAAGACATGCAGTCTTTGCCTCTACATGAACAGATACGGAGATCTTCATACCCTTAAAAGGCTGCTCGTCTATAAGTTCCTTCTCAATAGCACGAAGAACGGGCATATTCCTGTAAGCCCATTCGATCTTCTCAGCTCCTGAGGGAGCAAGTGAAATATCCTTTACTTCATATGCAGACACCGACATATCATACCTCCGTCTTTGATACAAATCTCCTGACCAGAGCACAGCTTGAAGCTGATGCTTTATTGGCATTTTCAATAACTTCCTCATGTGTAAGAGCAGTCTTACTGATACCGGCAGCCATATTGGAGATGCATGATACAGCAGCTACTTTCATGCCGGAATGAGAAGCGACGATCGCCTCAGGTACGGTAGACATACCTACTGCTCCCGCTCCGAGTATCTTAAGTGCTCTGATCTCTGCAGGAGTCTCATACTGAGGTCCCTTGCTATAAGAATAGATACCCTTATGAAGACGGATACCAAGCTCAGAGGCACATTCTGCCAGAAGCTCCACAAGATCCTTGTCATATACGAATGACTGATCCGGGAATCTTACTCCGAAATCATCAAGATTAGGGCCGCGTAAGGGAGAATCACAGTTAAACGACAAGTGATCCGTAATGACCATGAGATCGGCAGGATTCATCTCATCAAGGAGTCCGCCGGCAGCATTTGTAAGGAATAAGACTTCTACACCGAGCTTACTCATGACACGCACATAGAACGTGCAGACAGACGTATCATATCCTTCATAGTAATGAAATCTGCCTGACATAAGGAATACATCCTTACCTTCAAGCTTTCCGACGATAAGCCTTCCCTCGTGTCCGGGTACCGTCGATACGGGGAATCCGGGGATATCGGCATATCTTAAAGAGATCTGCTCAGTACATTCGGATGCTAAAGGAGCAAGACCCGATCCGAGAACGATACAGATCTTGGGGATCTTACGATCCGCAGGGATATTCTTCCTGATATACTCTGCCGCATTATTCACGGCTGTCATATAAGCATTTACATCATTGATCATAAATTCTTACCGCAACAGTTTTTGTACTTCTTACCGGAACCGCAAGGACAGGGATCATTACGTCCTACCTTGGATGAATCTCTCTTGACGGGCTGTGCTGTCTCATTTGAAGGAGCAGCACCGGGAACCTGCTGCGCCTGAGTAGGGATTGCCTGAGGACGAGCTGCACCTTCCTTCATGGAAGATACGGCAGACTTTGTCTCAAACTTCTTCTCGGCAGAGAACTGGCCCTTCATAAGGATCCTTACGGAATCATTCTGGATAGCCTCATTCATCTCCTCGAACATATCGGCACTTTCCATCTTGTATTCAACAACGGGATCATGCTGACCTACACTTCTCATTCTGATAGATGTGGAAAGCTGATCCATCGCATCGATATGATCCATCCACTTCTGATCAACAGTCGTAAGAAGGATAGCACGCTCAGCCTCTCTGAAGATCTCGCTTGTAACAGTCTCTTCCTTAAGCTTAAGTGCTTCAACGGCATCATCATTGACCATCTTCTTGAGCTCATCGGGAGAAGGAAGATCCTCCTCGTCATTCTTAACGAGCTTAACGGAAGGAAGCTCACCGAATATCTCCTCAAGCTTGATACCGAGTGTATATCTCTCTGCGGATGTAATAACACCATCCATGGAGAAAGCCTCGATCTGTCTGTCGGCAACCTTCTCGATCATCTTAAGGAATGTATCATGCATATCATCACCGTCGATGACCTTACGTCTCTGCTCATAAGTGATCGTTCTCTGGATATTATTAACGTCATCATACTCGAGGACACTCTTACGTGCACCGAAGTGGAGTGCCTCAAGCTTCTTCTGTGAACTGTCGATAAGCTTTGTAAGGATACCTGTCTGGATCTCCATTGTCTCATCGACGCCGAGAGTATTGTACATATTGGTTACCTTGTCACCACCGAAGATACGAAGAAGATCATCATCAAGAGCAAGGAAGAACTTCGTCCTACCGGGATCCCCCTGACGTCCTGCACGACCCTTGAGCTGATTATCTATACGTCTGGACTCGTGTCTCTCAGTACCTACGATATAGAGACCGCCGAGATTTCTTACTTCCTCAGCCTCGGGAGCGATCTGCTCATCAAATTTCTTTTCGAGCTCGGCGAACTTCTCTCTTGCTGCAATGATAAGCTCATCATCAGTCTCATTATGAGCAGTAGCCGCATCGATCATCTCTTCCTCATAACCGAGCTTTCTCATCTCCTGCTTAGCGAGGAATTCGGCATTACCGCCGAGAAGGATATCCGTACCACGACCTGCCATGTTGGTAGCGATCGTAACTGCTCCCTTACGGCCTGCCTGAGCAACGATCTCAGCCTCTCTTAAGTGATTCTTGGCATTCAGGACATTATGCTTGATGCCTGCCTTGGAGAATATCTTCGAAAGATATTCGGACTTATCGACATTTACCGTACCGACAAGTACAGGCTGACCGTTGTTATGAGCCTCGATAACAGTCTTGAGAACTGCAGCATACTTACCCTTCTGCGTCTTGAATACGGCATCATTCTCATCGATACGTGCAATAGGCTTATTCGTAGGGATCTGGATAACATCAAGATTATAGATGGATCTGAACTCGGCTTCCTCGGTATAAGCAGTACCTGTCATACCTGAGAGCTTGGAGTACATACGGAAGAAATTCTGGAATGTGATAGTAGCAAGTGTTCTGTTCTCGTTAGCTACCTTAACGCCTTCCTTTGCCTCAATGGACTGGTGAAGACCGTCACTGTAACGACGACCTGGCATAAGACGACCGGTAAAGTCATCAACGATGATTACCTCACCGTCATTAACTACATACTGCTGATCGAGGTGGAAGTTACCGTGAGCCTTAAGAGCATTATTGATATAGTGCTGAAGCGAGAAATTATCGGGATCGGAAAGGTTCTCAACATTAAAGTACTTCTCTGCCTTCTTGATACCGTTAGCGGTAAGTACTGAAGTATTTGCCTTCTCATCGATAACATAATCGGCATCTCCGACGATCTCATCCATATCGACCTTATCATCAGTCTCTACTACCGTGAAAGACTTAAGTGTTCTTACGAAGCTGTCTGCCTTCTGATAAAGATCGGAAGACTCTGTTCCTCTACCGGAAATGATAAGAGGTGTTCTTGCCTCATCGATAAGGATGGAGTCGACCTCGTCGACGATAGCATAATTGAGTTCACGCTGTACGAGCTGCTCCTTACGTACGACCATGTTGTCACGAAGATAATCGAATCCGAACTCGTTATTCGTTCCGTATACGATATCGCAGGCATACATCTCCTTACGCTTATTATTGGGAATGTCATGAATGATAAGTCCTACGGTAAGTCCGAGGAATCTGTAGACCTTACCCATCCACTCGGAGTCACGCTTTGCAAGGTAATCATTTACTGTTACGACGTGAACGCCCTTACCTGTAAGAGCATTAAGATATACGGGAAGTGTAGCAACGAGCGTCTTACCTTCACCGGTCTTCATCTCGGCTATACGGCCCTGATGAAGAACGATACCACCGATGACCTGTACTCTGTAAGGCTTCATTCCGAGCACACGCCATGCAGCCTCTCTGACGGTGGCAAAAGCCTCAGGAAGGATGCTGTCAAGCGACTCACCGCCTGCAATACGCTCCTTAAATTCATCTGTCTTCCCACGAAGCTCTGCATCTGTGAGATTGGAATACTCCTCCTCAAGGGCCATAACATGATCTACGATCGGCTTGATCCTCTTGATCTCTCTGTCACTGTGTGTGCCGAATACTGCTGTGAACATTCCCATTTCTCTTATTTCTCCTTAGAATTTGTTTTGCTTATTCTTGAAAGTGCGGTACGGTAACCGCCGTCTGTGTTGTTGTAACAGGTCTTGACCCTCGATATGGTAGTCGAACTGACCCTTGTCCCGGATCTTCCCTTACCCTTGCGGGTATCACGCTTGCCGTCTGCTCCCTCCTTAACGGATTCGGAACCGTCCTGAGGCGCGAGCTCATTTATGATCTCTTCATAGCTCTTACCTTCATCGATCAGCAGAAGTATCTGCCACCTGTGAAGCATCGAACACATCTCGTTATAAGACCAGAGATCCTTAAAGAACTTATGCATCTCCTCGGGAGTCTTAAGCGTCAGGATCGCATTATACATGCTGTTAAGAGCCT
This sequence comes from Oscillospiraceae bacterium, assembly GCA_902782985.1. Classification (GTDB taxonomy): domain Bacteria; phylum Bacillota; class Clostridia; order Saccharofermentanales; family Saccharofermentanaceae; genus Saccharofermentans. Next base: position 11,540 of record CACZPC010000123.1, on the reverse strand, counting down.
TCTGCTCCTTATCATCAAACTCCGTCATATCTTATCCCATCAGCGAGAAGAACCTGTCTACAATATCCTCAGCATATCCCAGTGTGATCACGTATGCGATCAAGGTCAGGAGCAAAACAAGAAGTATCCCGTAAACTACTCTTCTGAGGAATAATTCCCTCTTTGCCTTGCGCATCACGGCTCCGATGGATAACTGATTATCCTTGTCACCGCTGATCTCGGAATGGGCAAGTGCGGGTTTTCTTACCGAAGAACTGCTTCTCACTTGAAAAAGCCTCCCATAAAAATAGTCCATAACATGATAACCTAACTTAAAAGTGAAAACAACCTTATATTATTATAATTAAATATAGGCATGAGACTCTCCGTATTCGGCCACGGAGAACTCCACTCCTCTTGATGCGGCATAATCACACAATTCATTCAACACCCGGTCATCGGAATCAGGAGTATTGGAAGGAATAACGAGAGTATATTGCCTTGAAGTGATGTCAGAACCGTCTATACGATAATTATTCCCGTCGATATTCACATCGGCACCGTCAAAATCCGCCAGCGCATCTATCTCCGACTCGATCCTCCTTCGGATCTTCTCCTCGTCAGAATAATAAGGAGACGTCAGGTCTATACTCGATACTGATGTTGCTCTTCCGTCCTCATAACTGTCGATCACGGGAAATGTCCTCGGCAGGTTGGTCCCGAAAGCTTCTCCTATCCTGTCTCCCCTGTCAAAATTATGAAGGCTCCATACATCATCCGTATCGTCTTCCTGCTGTGCCGATCCGTCCGCATTAAGGAAAAGTTCCTTATCACCGTAAAAAGGCATACCGTCGCAAATATTCATATATACCGGTCCGACAATGGTATCCACCTGATAAGTCACATAGACATAGATGAACTGCCTGTTCATATCGATATCAAAGTCCACATCTATATATTCGGGCATAAAGCTCTCGCTGCCGCCGTTATAATCGACATATTTTGCAGCTATCGTATTCTCTGCCTTTCGGGATAATGCGACATCCAGTACCGCGGATGTGAACGCACCGTCGGAAGCAAGATCAAAGCCTAATGTATAAGCAGTAAGGTCAGCGATCTTCTGTGTCTGATCCTGATCCTCGATCACCGTATCAGGCAGAGCATTAACAAGCGTACTTACTGTATCCGTCGCAGTGATCGACAGCGGTGTAAATACCGCCATCTCACTGCAGGTTTCCCTTACTGCCCGCTGCATTAGGATATCAGTTCTAAGAAGAACTACGGCAGTGATTACCGCAGTAAGAAACACTATCGATACGGAGAATCCGATCGCCGTCTCAACAGATATACTCCCGTTCTTATGCTGCTTCATATGACACCTCCTCATACAGTTCATACGAATCAGAACATATAACGCTTTGCCCTGCGTATTCTCCTGAGATCTCAACTCCGCATACATACCCATCCATATCAAGCATAAGTCTGTCATGCATCCTCGACAGGATCACGTCATCCGGCAGGAAATTGATAAATCCGCTCATAAGCTGCCTGTAATCAAGCGAAAAGCCTTCAAATCCTTCTATCGCAAGGAAAGATACTTCACCTCCGGAAGTAAGTGTCGACAGATCCGAAGTAGAATCAAATTCGGATAATATGGCCACGATATAAAGTGCACACATCTCAGGAGTAGCATTTACTACGCCTTCTGTCAGGATGATTATGAGGGCAGATAATACACTTCCTATACCGCGTATCACTTCCATCTCGGCTGTGTCTGCCAATATCGTTATAAAATTCTTTATAAACAGAAGTCCGTAGAGTATGGCATGCGAAGCCAATGCCCCTCCTAATCCGTCTATACCCGTCAGGATATATTCAACATCGAATCTGTTATCAGCATGAAACGCGGTGAAAGGCGTACCGTCAAGTGCCGCCTCCTCTTCAAGAAAGGAATCGAAATTATAGGCGGCATAATTAACTGCATATCCGTGAAAAACAATATCCTCAATAAAATCCGCTCCGAGATCGAATGCCTCTATCGTCCCACCGGTCAGAGTACTTATAAAACCGATATCGGTCGGATCAAATCCGTCACCTATATCCGGCGGCGAAGAATTCATATCGTCTATCTTATCGATAAGATTATCCAGTAACACGACATTGCCGTCAGCATCAACAACACCGAAATCTTCTGCAAGTTCCGTTATATGTGACGAGATATCAAGTGTACTGTCGAGTATCTGAATAAGCACTCCTGATGCGCCGCTGGAAGTCAGAGAACTTAATGATTCGGATAGTGCTATATCATCAAACTGTCCTATCAGAGAAGCAACATAATCCGAGAAGAAATTAAGCAGCACACCCGTAGCACGATATGAATAGTAGACAGATACTGCTCTTCTCAGGTCATTCGTATCAAATGTATTTACACCTGTTACGACAAGCGTATCTCCGTACTCTATACCCGATTCCGACAGCACATGCCTGAATATATCATCATCAACGGAATCTATCTTAAAAGCATATATCCCGTATGTCTTAAACAGCTGTCTGTCATATTCTGCAAGATAAGTATCCACCTGAAGCTTTACGGCACGATTAAATGCAAGATCACATCTTAATTCCTCTACAAGACCGATATAAGTACATTCCACCAGGATAAGGGCCGACATTATTATCGCAAGGAACATACTTGTCGCACCGTGTCGTCTCTTATTCTTCATCGCTGAGCGCATCCCTTATACCTCCGTATATCATCCTGTAGTTCTCCGACAGTCCCGTAAGAAATGTACAAAGCGCTTCCTGAGAGATATCCCTGTCCTCATCCAGTATCTCTTCTTCAGCCTCCGTAAAATCCGAATAAGTATCTGCACAAAAGGACGCCGGGACCACTATAAACATCGTGATCACGGTTATTACCGCAGCTATTACTACGGCAGATTCAAGTGTTGTACCCATTAAAATACCCCCTGTATGCTTAAGATAAACAGAGCATACAGGGGATAAATGATCAATACTTGCGACAAAAATCGACAAATGCCGACAAATTTCGACAACGAGTACTTTTAATTGTACTTATCTGAGCTTAGCCTCATAATTCTTGGCAAGCTTATCGAGGATCTTATCGTAAGAATCCTTGATATCAGCGTCAGTCAGTGTCTTACTGTCATCTCTGAACATAAGAGATACTGCGACTGACTTCATATCGGCACCGAGCTTAGCATCCTCATAGACATCGAAGAACTCGACTTCCTTAAGGAGCTTGCCTCCGGCAGATTTACAGGTCTTTATGATATCTCCTACAGGTACGGTCTTATTGACCATAACGGCGATATCACGGGCGATACCGGGATACTTGGGAAGCTGCTTATATACACGCTCAGTCTTGGCGGCATTGGTAAGAGCATCACACTCGATTTCGAAGAATACAGCCTTCTCAGGCGCATCGAAATTATCTGCAGTCTCGGGGAAGATCACACCGAACTTACCGGCCTTCTTACCGTTGATGATAAGAGATGCCGTCCTTCCGGGATGGAAAGAAGGATCATCAGTCAAAGGCTCAAAGGATACGGATCTGATGCCGAGAACAGCTGTAAGCTCCTCGATAATGCCCTTTATCTCGTAGAACAGTTCCTTACTGTCTGATGCCGTATTGTCATAGGAGAAACCGCAGAGTGTCTTCCTTTCTTCGGGCAGGTTAGCGGGATCAGCATCAGGGATATACACATAAGCAACCTCGAATACCTTAGCAGCAGGAACACCTCTGTTGGAGTTACGTGCTGCAATACGGAGCATCGACGGAAGCATCGTAGTCCTCATTACGGATGTATCATCACCCAGAGGATTAGAGATCTTCACCTGATCACGAAGAGGCGAATCCTCGGCTATTCTCAGGAGATCCATATCAGTGGGGCTCTCGAAAGAATAAGTTATGGCTTCAAAGAAACCGCAGGATACAAGAGTATCCTTGATCTTCTCGGTAAGCGCTTGTTCTCTGGTCCTGCCGCCCAAGGTTGTAGCAGAACTGTTAAGAAGCGTAGCGGGGATATTGTTGTAACCGTAGAATCTGGCGATCTCCTCGGATATATCAGCTTCAGATTCAAGATCCGGACGGAATGTAGGAGGAGTGATCATATTGTTCTCCACCTTACACTCGAGCTGACCAAGGATATCGAGCATGAATTCCTCTGTAGCATCGATACCGATGAAAGAATTGATCTTCTGAGGTCTGAAAGGGATCTTCTTAACTTCCTTCTTAGTAGGATATACATCAATAAGCCCCTTACTTACCTTACCGCATCCGAGAATCTCAACGAGTTCACATGCCCTGTTAAGAGCTCTAAGAGCATTCTCCGCATCAAGTCCCTTCTCATAACGGGATGAAGCCTCTGTACGAAGACCGTTGGCAATAGCAGTCTTACGAACGGATACGCCGTTAAATGTAGCTGACTCGAAGAGGATAGTCTTAGTAGAATCAAGGACCTCGGAGTTCTCGCCGCCCATAACGCCGGCGATGGCACATACCTTCTCCTCATCTGCGATAACGAGATTGGAGGAATTGAGCGTATGATCATTGCCGTCAAGAGTCTTGGTTACTTCGCCGTCCTTGGCTGTCCTGACGATAATATGATTATTCTTAAGATATTCAAGATCAAATGCGTGCATCGGCTGTCCGAGCTCAAGACATACATAGTTAGTGATATCTACGATATTGTTGATGGGACGCATACCTGCGGCAGTAAGCCTTTCGGCCATCCATGCGGGTGAAGGTCCGATAACAACATCCTCTACAGTCCTTGCACAATAACGATAACAAAGATCAGGTGCTTCAATGTCGACCTTTGCAACGGATGCGGTATCAAGAGATCCTTCCTGCTTAAGTTTGGAATCAACAGGCTTAAATTCATGACCGAGAGTAACAGCAGCCTCCCTGCCGAGTCCCTCGATAGAGAAACAGTCGGGTCTGTTGGATGTGATCTCAAAGTCGATAGTAACCAGATCATCGAGATTAAAGAGATCTCTTATATCAGTTCCGACTGCAGGTATTGGATCAAGGAGTCTTAAGTCCCAAAGTCCGTATACGTCAGCACCGGGCTTTCCTGCACCGATAGATCCGAGCTCATCAGCGGAGCAACACATACCGAAGCTCTCAACACCTCTGATCTTGCCCTTCTTGATATCGATCTCGGGAAGATGAGCACCGACGGCAGCAATAGGACAGAGCATGCCGACCTCAACATTAGGGGCACCGCATACGATCTGAACGTCATGACCGATCTCGTCTCTTCCGAAGTCGACCTTCAGGATATGAAGGTGATCAGAATCGGGATGCTCGGCGACCTCCAGGATCTTGCCTACATATACCCCTGTAATATCAGTAGATATGATCTCCTCTACCTTGGAGCCCGAGAGTGTCATTGCATCTGCAAGTTCCTTGGGAGATACATCTATATCCGTAAAGTCTTTTAACCAACCAATAGGAGCTTTCATTCTTAATACTCCTCCTTACTTAAACTGCTTTAAGAAACGTACATCGTTCTCATAAAGAAGACGGATGTCGTCTATACCGTAGCGACCCATAGCCGTTCTCTCGACACCGATACCGAATGCAAATCCGCTGTATTCCTCGGAGTCGATTCCGCAGTTCTCGAGTACCTCGGGATGTACCATACCTGCACCCAATACCTCGATCCAGCCTTCACCCTTGCAGACACGGCATCCCTTGCCGCCGCATGACCAGCATGTAAGGTCAACTTCTACCGAAGGCTCCGTAAACGGGAAATGGTGAGGACGAAGTCTGATCTTAGTATCCTCGCCGAAGAGCTTCTTGGCAAAGAGCTGCAAAGATCCGACGAGATCACCCATCGTAATGCCCTTATCGACTACAAGTCCCTCGATCTGATGGAATACGGGAGAGTGAGTACTGTCGAGCGTATCCTGTCTATATACCTTACCGGGACATACTACCTTGATCGGGGGCTTCTGCTTCTCCATGATCCTTATCTGCATGGGAGAAGTCTGTGTACGAAGAAGGATATTATCGCTTATATAGAAAGTATCCTGAGTATCTCTTGCAGGGTGACCCTTGGGAAGTCTTAAGAGCTCGAAATTATACTTGTCATACTCAACTTCGGGGCCCTCACCGATGGAATAACCGAGACCTAAGAAGATATCACAGATCTCATTGATCGCCATATTAAGGGGATGTCTTGCACCTGCACCGCTGTACTTGACGGGCATCGTGACATCGATAGTCTCCTTCTTGAGCTTATGACTGCTCTCAAGGTCACTTATCTTAGTCTGATATTCATCGAAGATATTCTCCATCTTCGCTCTTACTTCATTTACAAGCTTACCTGCAGCAGGTCTCTCCTCGGGTGAAAGACTGCCCATACCGCGAAGAACGCCTGTAAGCTTACCTTTCTTACCGAAGAACTCTACTCGAAGTGCTTCTATTTCCTTGGAATTAGTGAGGCTCTTGATCTTCTCCTCGAATTCCGCACGGGTATTCATAAGGGATTCTTTAAGATCGCTCATTGAATAATTACCTCCGCTTGATGCATTTTAACTAATAAAATATAACACAATAGCGGATTTATTAAAAGAACGGATTATTCTCCTTCTCAAATGAGAGCCTGGACTGCATACCATGGCCCGGGAATATCCTGTAATCGTAGTCGAAAGACTTTATAAGATCGATGGATTCCTGCATCTTTCTCATATCGCCCCCGGGAAGATCAGTCCTGCCGATAGAACCTCTGAAGAGCATATCTCCTGAAAACATATACTTATCCTCACCGTCGTCGACGATAAAGAGCACCTGACCTTCGCAGTGGCCGGGCGTATGTATGACATCAACGGTTATCTCACCGTCCAGGAACTTAGCATTAACAAGGCTTTCAGCAGGCAAAGTCTTGGCATGCACGGCAAAAGGCATTCCGAAATCACCAGAGCAGTTAGCTTCAGGAGCACTTAATCTGTTCATATCATCGGTATGTATATATACGGGAATATCGGGATATAGCTTCAGCCATTCAGCCAGTTCTGCGAAATGATCATAATGTCCGTGAGTTATAAATATCGCCTCAGGGGCTCCGGACAATGCCGACAGTGACGGTGATACTGACGGATCTACAATAATATAGCCCTTCTCAGAAATAAGGGCATACATATTAGACCCCAGAGGGCCATAGGGATATGTCTTTATACGGATACTCATATCAGACTGTAGATTCCTTGAGCCACAATCTCCAGTCGAGGTCTCCCCTGTCGATCGCAAGGATCAGTGTCTCGGCCGTGGCAAGGTTAGTCGCATAAGGAATATTATTGTAATCACAGACATTCAGAAGCTCATGAGCATCCTTGGACTGCTCGCTCCTGCCGTCACGAAGATATATAACACAGTCGATCTCATTGAACTGAGCACGAGCTGCAAGCTGCTCGACACCGCTGCTGTAATCAACGGAAAGTCCCGATACCTCAATATCCACAGAGGCCTTAAGGTGCTTTGCTGTATTATATACGGAAATAAGCTGATGCTTGAGGAGTAAAGTCTTATAAGCAATGCAGAAATTGACCAGTAACTCGATCTTTCTGTTATCTGCCATAAGAACGATCTTCATAAATATGCTCCTTTATCAAGCTGATTACTTTTCTATTTTAGTAAAAAAACGATTTAATATCAATATCGGAGTTACCATTCTTCGTTATAGTCTTCATCGTAATCGTCGTAGTAGTCTTCGTCATAGTATTCAGGCTCTACGGGGATCGCATCCAGAACATCTCCGGGAAGAGGATAATAATCCATGACATCGCCGCTCGTCTCAGATACTCCGAAGTAAGCTGCCAGAAGCTGTCTGGCGATTATTGCAGTAGAACTTCCCCACTCACCTCTTTCTACAACGAGAGCAATAGCTACCTGAGGATCATCTGCGGGAGCATAACATACAAAGAGACCGTTGGAATACTCCTTTCGTATATCCTCGAATCCCGTCTCGGCAGTACCGGTCTTACATACAACGGGGATAGGGAAATTACCGAAAGTCTCAAGTCCCGTAGCATCATCATGATACAATCCGGCACCTGTAACAACGCATCGCATGGCAAATCTGACTGCCTCGATATTTTCCTCGTCTATTCCGAGGGGCTGAGCCGGTTTCTGACCGGTATAAAGGATCGAACCGTCCGAAGCAACAACATTATCGATAACATAAGGTGTTACGAGATAATTCGTGGCAATACCTGCAGTATATCTGCACAGCTGAAGAATGGTAAAGCAGTTATCGAACTGACCGATCGCGGACTGAGCCGTATCAGCCGGGAACCAGGTCCTGTCATACTCATTCTCATGAAGTAGTCTCTTAGTCTCACGGGATGCTCTTACGCCGCAGATCTCACCCGGAAGATCGATACCCGTAAATTCTCCCAGTCCGAGTCTCTCACCCATCGCATCGATATTATCGATACCGGTTTCCCTTCCGAGCCTCATGAAGTAAATATTACAGGAAGTAGCCATTGCGCTGTTAAGATCAAGAGAACCGTGTCCGCCGTCCGGGAACTCAAGACATCTGAATGTCCAACCGCCGATGTCGATCGGGCTGTCGCAAGATATCCAGCTGGAGCCGGGGAAAATCTTACCCTCCTGAAGTCCTGCAAGGGCAGTACACATCTTAAATGTAGATCCCGGAGCATACTGAGACATGATCGCTCTGTTCCAAAGCGGCATATCCTCTGCCGTGATATCCTCATATTCACCGATACCAAGGTAATATTCAAGCTGCTCTTGCGCCTGTCTGTCACCGTACATGGAAAGGATAAAGTCATTAGGATCGAAATTAGGATACGAGCCCATGGCAAGTATAGCTCCGGTATTAACATCCATCATGACGAAAGCACCTGCATTAGCAGTCTTATAACCCTTGGGATCATTAAGCTCGGCTAATTCGGCATCCTCGATATACTGCTTCAGGGCATCGATCCCGACCCTTTGAAGATTAGAATCTATCGTAAGATTAACGGTAGCACCTGCTATCGGCTCCACACCGTATGTCGACGGGAAATACATCCCGTCAGGGCCATCTTCAGTCCATATATTATAAGTAGATATTCCCGTCTGACCATGAAGATATCTTTCCATCTGAGACTCGACACCTGACTGACCAACCAGATCATCATTGTTGTATCCGAAAGGCTGCAGTGTCGCCAGAGACTCCTGAGAGACCCTTCCGACATATCCTACGACATGACATGACAGCTGAGCCAGCGGAGTATAGACTCTTCTATAGGTCTTGGTAGCAATGATCCCCATATAATGGTAATTCTGCTCAGTAAGCATCGTAACCAGCTCATCAGGAACATCAGTAGCGATCTCGACCGGTGTACCCATAAGGAATGCCCAGTTATCACAGAATATCTGATATCTGATCCTGCAGATCCTATATGCTTCATCCTCGGTATATGACTCATCGATACCGAACTTATTACGAAGATAAAGAAAGAACACCTGAGGATCGGTCTTAACATAATTATCCGTAAAAGTAACGATAATACCCTCTGAATAGTCATCGAGGTCAAAAAGGTTATGGTTAGTCTGCCAAAGTCTTATATCTTCTTCATCCTTATGGAATTCATACGGATCAATGGAGAAATACTCATCAAGGTCAGACTCCGATCTGCAGTTATACTGATCGAAAAGATAGCTCAGCTCAAGACATATCCCGTTCAAAGTATCATCATCAAGTCCCGCATTGGCAATAAGAAGCGTATTAACAGACTCCGATGTAGCCAGAGTAACACCATTTCTGTCGAGGATATCACCTCTTGGTGCAGCAACGTTATACATTCTCTGTACACCTTCTGATGATGCGGATATGGTCCTCTGATAGCCGGAGAACTGTAAAGCCGCAGTCCTGAATAAGATCATAATACCGATAATGCAGAATATCGCCGACAAGACGAAATATCTGTTGGTAACAACACCGATGATCTTACGTCTTACGGCTTTCTTATCATCTCTTCCCGTATACAGACCGGCACTCAGATCACGAGCCATAGATCATCCCCCTTATCACCTTTACCAGAAAGAACGGGATTGATGCCCTTACGATAAGGTCCCAAGAACCTTAAGAGTATTATGATAGGGACAGCAGCAATAGCATTAAGAAGCAGCTGAGGCAGAAGCGACTGCGTCAATACATCAGCTATCGTGAGATTATATGCAGCCTTTGATATTGCAAGCATCCAGAGCCTTATGATCACATGACCTGCGATCTTATAGACCACAGTACAAAATGCAACTGCAGCAAAAGCGAAAGGAATATTACGCTTCATCCTGACTGTAAAGAATGAGGATGCCAAAGCTCCGGTAAGGAACATCACAAGAAGTCCGATCCCTACAGCGGGGAACGGCTTACCGTCAAGACCGCTTACAGAAGGGCCGGCGAAATAATCCCTTAAGATACCGACCGCGACACCGACGACGATACCGTCATAAAAACCATAGAAATATCCGACCAACGCCGTAAAAACAAGCATCAGATCAGCAACCTGTCCGTGAAAGGACATATAATGCGGGAAAGATACCTGAAAAGACGATATCAGGAAGATATAGACAGTATATACAAGGATCTTACGGACCATCAGAGCTCGATTCACTCTACTGTCTCCTCCTCGTCATGATCTGCTTCGGAACTCACCGGAGGAAGTCCGGCTTCGATGTTCTCCTGCTGCTCTTCGATAACAGAATAAGGAACCATAACGAATACATCATTAAGGTCACCGATATCGGCATACGGACGAAGAGTTGCAGTTATATTCATGGGATTGGAATAATCCACCGTTTCGATGACTCCGATAGGAATACCCTGAGGAAAAAGGCCGCCGTCACCTGAAGTAACGATCTCGGTGCCGGGCTCAAGGATAGTATTCTCATCTATTCCGGTCACGAGACAAAGCCCCTGCTGCTTCAGCGCAGCATCACCCTGAACCGTAACTGATGCACCGTTTACGGCATTTACCTTGCCGCTGACGATAAATCCTTCATGAAGCAGCGGCAATATCTTGGAATCATCCTCATTTATCTCGATAACACGACCGATGAGGTTCATACGAACATCAACGACCGCATAGGAATCACCAGACGCCAGGTATATACCGTCTGTATTACCGAGTCCGATCCTTATGACGGAAAACCATTCATCAGCTTCACGTGACAATACGGATGCACCGAAGATATCGTAATTACTGAAAGTATCACGGATATGGAATGCATCGCGAAGCTCCTCATACCTTATCCCCGCCTCTTCATTCTGCGTCAGCTGATACTGAAGCTCGGCGATCTCGGCACGAAGTTCCTCGTTCTCATTACGTATGGCGATACCGTCGGAGATGGCCGCCCAGAAATCCGAGCCCTTATCACCCGCAGTCTTGATAAACCTCTGAACAGGATCAGCTATCCTGCCTACGGGCTTAAGGAGCTTATTAAGCGGACTTCCCGGAAGCGCACCTAATATTATGGCGGTCAGGATCAACAAGACCGCCATAAGGACTATAAACCATTTACT